>CAUYYU010000029.1:0-12880 GCA_963577415.1 Chloroflexota bacterium | reverse complement strand
CCAGATAATAGCACCATCACCCACCGGCGCCGTCTACCCCCAACTCCCGTACAAGCAATACAGGCCCGATTCCATATAATCCCGTGAACGGGCAGAGGCTGCCCGGGCCAGGATCACCACTTCAAGGAGTGCTCACGGTGGGATCCAACACAAGGGAAGTGGTCTTCGGACTTGCCGGAATAACCATCCTAGCGGTGGCGGTGTGGGTCATGTTCAACCAGGCCGATCCGTCCCAGGGTAGCGAGGCGGCTTCGGAACCGACGCAAGTCGTGGATACTGCCGATCAGTTGCCCACCCGCATCACACTACCGTCGGACGTTGACGGTGAAACCCTCCCTTCACCATCGCCGACAGCCGCCCCAACGCCGACCAACGTGCCGATTCCCGATTTTCATGTTGTGGAAGAAGGCGAGACCATCACCACCATCGGCGCGATTTACATGGTCGATCCCGACGATATCGCCGCCAAAAACGATATTGCCGATCCAAATAAGATTCTGGTCGGGCAGCAATTGCTACTCCCCGTCCCTGGGGAGGATGTACCCGATCGCCAAACCGGTCAGATCGATTCGGAGACATACATCGTTCAGGAAGGCGACACGCTATTCGGTCTTTCCCAGGAGTTCGGTGTCTCCATCGAGACCCTGATGGAAACCAACAATATCGAAGACCAAAACAAGCTCTTTGAAGGACTCCGCCTTACGATTCCTGAGCAAGTGGTGCCTCAACCTTGATCGCGCCCTTTCTCTTCCGCATCTTCAATCGCCGGCGGCTTCGGATTCCCTGAGCTGGCAGCGATCGATCTTCTCCACCCGAACCGCCAAACCTTCCTTCGGTAAACCCACAATGTCACTAACGTCCCTAGTGCCACCCCTATCGTGAGCACGATCAGCGGGTTGCTAAACAGGGCCTCGATTGACTCTCTGTCCTCTTCCCAGCGATCCCCGATCGCCCACCCGATCGACATATAGATGGTTCCCCAGATCGTCGCTGAAATAGCCGTGAAAGTGACGAATCTTGAGAACCGGACTTTGGCGACTCCCGCCGCTACAGCAACCGCTATACGAATCCCCGGAATCAAACGACCAACGATAATCACCGCCGCGCCGTGTCGCGCGAACATGCGCTCGACCCATTGCTGTCTCTCCGGAGTTAGGCGCAAAATGCGCCCGTACTTCTCCACGATTCGGGTTCCAAGGTATCTGGAGATCCAGTAGAGGATGCTGGCCCCGGCCGTCGCCGAGGCGGCCGTCACCATCACTACCGGAATCGGCGATGCCTTCCCGATCGACACCTGCACACCCATGATCACGATCGCCAGATCACCCGGCAGCGGCAAAGGTATACCCGCTTCTTCGATCCCAATTAGCAATGCTACGGCCTTGTACTGGTGCAGCTCCAGGAAGGCCATCAGCGCGTCCCGCAGATCAGCAAAGAACTCAAACATGTGGTGGAGCGACCTTCCGAAGCATTGCCGGCGAATCGCCGCCCAGAGTGTAGTGGCCTCTCTGGCCCTTGCCGCCTGTCCCCAGTCCTACCGTGACTAACCCGCGCTCGTCCGAGAGCCGCCGTGCGCTGCCTCGCTAAACGGCCATTGAGTCGCCGACGACGACCCGATCCCTCCCCGACGATTTCGCCAACAACAACGCTTGATCCGCACAGTTAACAAAGGCCTCCGCGTCCATGGTCATATCCTCGTACGCTACCGCCCCAATACTTATGGTCATACCCCGGCCATCCTCGCTCATGTGAGGCATGTCTGCAGACGCTACGGCTTCCCTGGTTTTTTCGCCGAGCGCCGTAAGCGCATCCGGCGGACAGCCCACGAGAATCACCGCGAACTACTCGCCGCCATAAGGACAACTTGGCTATTGGCCCGGGCCAGTAACTCGTCAGTCGTGCCGGTCGAGTCTCACGGCGCGCTATCCTCCGTCATGCGCCCGCGCTTATCCGGCCCAGGCTGCTGGCAGAAGCTGCATGAGTCCGTATCGGCGCTCTTCGGACGCTGCCCGGCGGCGGCCAAAGCCCATTTCCACTCATTTGATTTCTGAGTTGCAATCTATGATTTCCCTGCTCGTCATCGAAATTCACAGAGCTATCTAAGGGGCCGAGAATTATAGCACCGCTCCGACCATCCCCAGCTATCTCTCTCCTTACACACGGCCCCGAAAGACCCCTGGAGACGTGGTGGTAGCAGCACCGTCTCACCCCTCCATCACCGCCGCTCGCGGCCTGGCCCCGGCCTCCCAATAATGACCCTGGTCGGACCACTGGTGCTCGTTGCCGTCGTGGGAATCACCCTCTGGGCCAGCGCCGTTTTCGTTTCCCTTCTCTTCCACGAACGCAGCCGGGTCATCACCCTCGGCCTCGCCGTCCTTACCGCCACGATCTTCCAAGCATTCGCCCTGCTCTGGCTGCCCCGATTCCTGCCGGTTGGCTGGTCCAGTCTGTTAGCGGCAGTGGCACTGCTTGCCGTCGCCACGGGGTTGCGTCTGAGGCACCGAAAGGTACTCGAACGGGACCGGCCAGACCGCGCCCCTCGCGCCGGCCCACTAACCATCGCGATCCTGGTCGGCGTCTCGATCTGGATTTACATATCCTCCATGGCTTTCTGGATCGAAGGCACCTCCAGCGGCGGCGATGTGGCCACTCTCTATCTCCACAGCGGATTGGTCGCCACCATCAGTCGCGATAATTTTCCGGTGGTGAACCCGTTCGAGCCCGATTATCTGATGGCATATCGCTTCTCCGCACACACTCTCGCCGCCGCGGCCCAGCAGCTTCTGAACGCCGACGTGCCCGCCGTCTTGCCCCATTTCATGGGCGCACTCGCCGTCAGCCTCTTCCTCGGAACCCTGGGGATTGTTGCCCGTGTCACCCGCAGCCTCGGCGCCGGCATCTTCACCGGCCTACTGATCTGGGCCTGGGGACCTCTGTACTGGCTGGGCCTGCCTGCCTTCGCCTACCGTGAAGGAGTAGGAGAGGCGCTGGCGCTCGTCACTCAGAATCCCGCCGCCGTGACCTGGTCGGGCGTCTTTTTGGGACCAACCTTCACCATGCCTACTCACAACCTGACCAACATATTTGGACTCTTCCCCGCCCTGGGATCACTCTGGCTGGCACACGAGATTGCAAGCCCTACGAAGCCGCCCGTCCATCGCCGCTGGCTGCTTCTCATGCTGGTGGTCTCGCTTACCCTGCTTGCCGCCGCCAGCGAGTACTACTTCGCCGCCGTGGCCGCCGCGATCGTCGCCCACGGCTTGTTAATGATTTGGCGCGGTGAGCGAACCAGATCGTGGCTGCTGGCCGTCCCCCTTGCCGCCCTCGCTCTGTCGATATCGCTGGCCGTTACGACCGCCAGCGTTCTTGCCTCCCTGGTCCGGGGCGACCACGGCGTCCTTCAGCTCGGCGCCTATTTGAACTCGTCTGGCTTCGGGAATTTCACCAGCTGGGGCTACAACGCCGATGGTCCTCTCTTTGTCTGGCCCGATTCCAGCCAGCACGAGGTTAGTTTTCTGAGTTGGGAGTATCTCATCGACGGCGGCCTCGTCTCCTTCTTTCTCATCGGCATCGCCATCTACTGCATCGCTAATCCACGTCGCCCAGTCGCACCTTTCGCCCTTGCCGGCGTCGCCGGTATGCTCGCCGGAACCGTGATCCATCTGGAATCGTCGCCGGCGGACATATACCGTTTCGCCCATTTCGGTGCCGCGATCGGCTTTGTCGCCCTGGGTATATGGGGCGCCCCGGCTATCGGCGCCGCGACAGGTCTTCAGCGTCTCAGACCACTCGTTCTCGCTGGCGTCGGCAGCATCTCCCTGGTTGCGTTCCTCATCAGCGCCATCGCCTGGCCGAGCATGATCGCTCGGGCCGAGGCTGGCGGCACAAGCATCGACCGGCCCGCCATCAACTATCTGATCGATAAGACCGCCGTCTCCGACCGTCTGCTGGTCCTATGGGGATCGCGCACCGCCTACGATCTCTATGATCCTCGCACCGATCAGATCACCGCCCGGATTTCCGCCGCCACTGGCCAGTTCATCCCCTACGGCTATCATCACCTCTCGCGCGCGGCCGAGTACTCACCCATCTACGGTTGGGCTCAGCGATCGCTGCTGGAGGAGCAGCTGGACGAATTGAAGATTCGATTCCTGTATTCCGATCCCGATCGCACCACCGAGGAGCAGCGAACGTCCTTGGAGCGATTGTCCGAATCCGGCAAGATCAGTCCGGTGCTTAATACGACGAACGCGTCCGGCGAATCCCGGGTGCTGTACGAATATCTTCCATTAAAGAATCGGAGCGATCCGTGACCGAAGAACCCCAGTACCTTCTCGAGCAGCTAGCTAAGTTCGACACGGCCACCGTTTGCAACGCGATTGAGCGATTAGAAATTCGCGATCGCACCGATGGCTTCATGGGCTTCGACATTCGCTGCCTTTCCCCCGAGTTGGGTCCCATGGTGGGTTTCGCCGTGACAGCCACGGCGCGAAGTGCAGTGCCGGGACCGCCCGGGTCCAGATCAGGCTTCGCTAGCCTTTTCGCGGCGCTGGAGAAATCGCCGACCCCGTCCGTTCTCGTGTTCAAGGATGTCGGGCCCGACCGCCAGCGCTCCTGTCATTTCGGCGACATGATGGCGACCATCTGCAAGAGGCTGGGCGCTGTCGGCCTCGTGACCGACGGCGGGGTTCGGGATCTGTCCACAGTCAAAGATCTGGGATTCCACTACTTCGCCTCCGGGGCCACTCCCTCGCATGGTAATTACGAGATCGTCGAAGCCGGGCTGTCCGTCGACGTGGGGGGCACCTTGGTTCGGCCCGGAGACCTTATCCACGCCGACGAAAACGGGGTGGGCGTGTTCCCCGCAGACCGGATCGCGGACCTGCTTGAGGCCGCCCACGTCGTGCGCAAAAAAGAAACTGAGCGGATGGCCGCGATGACCGATCCCAAACGCGATCCTAAATCGCTCTGGAAATGACCCTGCAAATGGGGGGAGAGGCCCCTGCACCGGAACCACTTGAAACGGTAAAATCGCCCGATCCAGGAGCCTCTCAGTCTGGAAAAACGAACTCCAACCGGTCCCTGTTACGTCTTCATTTCCTCGGAAAGACCGAGCCGGCTTGAGCACCCAGCAACAATCTTTCGATCTTGTCATCGCTGGAGGCCGCGTCATCGACCCGGCAACCGGCCTCGACGCGATTAGAGATGTTGCAATTAGCGCCGGGCACATCGTTGCCATCGAACCGCAACTCGCCAGCGCGGCAGTACGAAAGATCGACGCAACCGGATTGCTGGTAACTCCCGGATTGGTCGACATCCACGTTCACGTTTATCGGGGCGCCACCTTTTGGGGTGTTGACGCTGATGAAATAGGCAACAAGGGAGGCGTCACTACCGTTCTCGACGCTGGGAGCACCGGCTCGCAAAACTACCGGGGTTTTAAGGAGTGGATAGTCGATCCCGCCCGCGTCCGCGTCCTTGGCCTTATGCACTTGAGCGAAATCGGCCTGGTGTCCTTCAAAGGCGAACTCAACGACCCGGCGTTCGCCGATCTTGCCGGAGGCGTGGCCGCGATCCGCGACATGCCGGACACGTTCATCGGCTGCAAGATACGGCTCAGCGGCCCGCTGGTCGGATGGGGTCAGCAGGGCAGGCGCCACGCTCAACTAGCCGTGCAGATGGCGGAGGAGGCGGAAACATTCCTCATGGTCCACATCGGCAACGCCCCGATTCCCATGGCCGAATTGCTGAGCATGTTGCGACCGGGCGACATCGTCACCCATTGCTACCGGGCCGGCCCCAACAACCTGTTCGACGAATTCGACCAGCCCACCGACGACATGCATGCCGCCCGGGACCGAGGCATTCTCTTTGACATCGGTCATGGCTCCGGGAGCTTCCAGTACGAGCGCGCGCGCAACGCCGTAACCTCCGACTTTATCGCCGACTCCATCAGTACCGATCTGCATGTGCGCAACATCAACGGCCCCGTCCACGACATGCCAACCACCATGGCCAAGATGCTCGATCTGGGCATGTCGATGGACGATGTGATCCTAAGATCTACCTGGGAACCGGCCCGCATGATCGGGATGCAGGATGTGATCGGCACTCTTCAGGTCGGGCGTGAGGCCGACATCGCCGTCCTCCGCCACACCGAGCGCGACATCACGTTTGTCGATTCGATGGGCACCTCCTGGACTGGCCACCATGTGCTGTCCGCCGAGCACACGATTCGAGCCGGACAAATGCTCTAAAGCTCTCCTCTACAGGCTGCTGTTCGTCTCGCCAACCACCCGGCTGTCTGACGTTATTCTTCGGCAGTCTTACGAATCCAATGATTGAGGCGGTAGCGTTCAGAGACGAGGCCACTGAGGGTAATCCACCGCTGTTGCGGCGACGGCTGTCTTCACCTTAATCTCACCAAATCAATCAAACCGGCCAGACAAGGAAGTTAAAAGCAATGGCAATCGATCCGGTCTGCGGAATGGACGTCGACGAGGCGACCGCCACCGAAACCGCCGAGCACAACGGCAAAACCTATTATTTCTGCTCGAAGGGCTGTCGGCTGGATTTCCAGGACGACCCCGACAAGTACCTCGACCCGAACTACGTCCCCGGCCACTAGCCGGAGTTCCCCGGGGTCTCTGGCCCCCGCCACTCCCCTAGAAAAACGGGTTGTGGGCCAGCTCCTCGGCAACCGTCGTCTGGGGTCCGTGACCGGGAAACAGCTTCGTCGCGCCCGGCAGCGTCAATACCTTGTCCCGCACCGTCTGCTTATGCACCGGGAACCCGTCGGCACCCAGGTTGCCGCCGCCGATGGAGCCCGCGAATAGGGCGTCCCCAGTGAACACCGCGTCGGCGATCGCCAGGCAGGTCTCTCCTGCCGTGTGGCCCGGCGTGTGCAGCGCCTTGAATTCAAAAGGCCCGACCTCTATACCATCTCCATCGGAAAATGGCCGGACATCGACCGCCATGCCGGTGACCACGTCCAGCTCTTGCGACGGCGCGTATACGGGAATGTCAACGCCTCTCGTGACTTCCTCCAGCGCGCTCACATGGTCACCGTGGGTGTGCGTTAGCAGCACGGCCACGAGCTCACGCGCTCCCATCGCCTCGCCGATCTCAGCCGCCGGGGCGCCTGCGTCTATCAGCACACACTGAGAATCATCGCCCATCACATATGCCCAGACCCGGTCGGGCCCGTACCAGAGCTGGTCGACTTTTAAGCCACCCTCAAGCGCCGTCTCGACCGGTCCCGGCGCCCAGGTGTCGGCCGCTATATCCCACAGCTTCTCCGCGTCCAGCGCCAGACGGCCGGCCAGCACATCCGACTGCTCACGAGTCGGGTCACGTCGGTAGCCCTCAAACGCCGATATGACATCGGCGTCAATGCCCGCTTGCCCTGCCAGTTCTTCGACCGTAAGTCCGTGGCCGCGTCTGGATTTGCCGATCAGATCGCCGAATTCATCCTCAAGCGGAACCATTACTCACTCCACCGCTGTAGTTCTTTTTCGTTTGCATAACCGCGCTCGCATCCGCCCGGTAGCCGAACAAGACTACTGCACTCGCGACCCCTTGGGCGGCCCACCGGTCGACCGCCCACTCCGACCACTCTCAAAATCACACGAACCGGCTCACACCTCCATCTCTTTCCATCTCCCGACCTGATATCGCCAGAATATGACTGAGAGCCGCAGCGTCGTTTCCACAAGAAAAATCCAGTACATCCCCGCGAGGCCAAATTCCAGGTGAATGCCGAAGTACCAGGCCGCCGGCAGCCGCACCAGCCACGAAGACACGCCGGTCACCCACATGGGAAAGCGGGTGTCACCCGCGCCCCGCAATCCACCCTGGAGAACGAATGTAAGCGCAAATCCGGGTAGGGCCAGGGCCAGAATCTGCATGGCCTCGCCGGCCAGCGACTTAATTCCGGGGTCGGCAGTGTAAATACCGGCGATCGGCTCGCTAAAAATGAACACCGCCACCGCGAAAACCGTCATGAAAAGCGTCGCGTAGGCCGTCGCCACCCAGGTGACGCGGACCGCCGCTGCCGGCTGTCCCGCCCCCAGCGCCTGCCCAGTCAGGGTGGTGGCGGCCACGGCAAACGCGAATCCGGGCATCCAGCCGAACGACAGGATCTGAAAAGTTATCCGCTGCGCCGCGTACACCGCCGTACCGAGCGATATCACCATCGCCGTGAACACCAGCATCGAGAGCGACATCATCAACTGTTCCAGCATCGACGGGACGCCGATCCGCAGAATACGGCTTACGATCCCGGACTCCAAACTCCAGTGCCCTCGACCAGCAACGGAGACTCCCCGATTGCCCCGCCAGAGCACGTAAAACAACCACCCGGCGCCTACGAAGCGGGCTATCGCTGCTCCCCATGCCGATCCGACCGGACCGAGTTCGGGGAAACCCAGGGAGCCAAAAATCATCACGAACGACAGCGGAACGTTGATCACGTTCATCGCCACCCCGGCATACATCGGCGTCCGCGTCTCGCCGGCGCCCCGCAGGATTCCGCCCATCACGAGCATCATCACCAGCCCGACCGAGGTGGCCATGGTCACCCGCATATAGTCGGTTCCGATCCGCAGCACTTCATCATCCGGCCCCAGCAGGGCCACGAATTGCCCGGCGAACACCGTTCCCAGGACGGTCAGCCCGACGCTCAAGATCAGGCCGAGGACCAGAGTTTGCCCGGCCGATCGGCGAACCAGGCTGCCGTCGCGGCCCCCCACTGCATGCGCAACCAGCACGCTTCCCCCCATCGCCACCGCCATGATCGCGGACTGTACGATGAAGAGGAGGACCACCGACGTGCCGACGCCCGCCAGGGCCGCCGTGCCCAGCACAGACACCATCAGGGTGTCGACGGCGCCGACTCCCGTTTGCAGCAGGTTCTCGACAAACACCGGCCACGACAACCCAAGCACCCGGCGTGAGTCCGCGCTAAACCCGGCTTCGACTTCCGCCGGTGGTCCGGCCACCGGCGGTTCTTCACCGAATTGCTTCCCCGTTGACTCTGGCAGCGCCACTCGAATCCCGGATCTGATAAGCGCCGCCATCAGGGCGACGCAGACTGAGTATGGTACGCTCACCGGCCGCTTCTCGCCCTGATTTCCTGGGCTGGCCCGCCTGTGGGTGCATGCCTTTGGCCGATCTCAGCACCTGCCGTCACCGGCGCGAAAAGCTCGCCCCGTCCCTCCTTACATATCTGCCGACCGAGCTTCCAGAACCGTAGTACGCGTCCCGCCCCCGACCATGTTTACCTCCCACATATGCGGTTCTCTCTTCCCGCCTCACGCCGTAATCCCCGCGCTCCTGGGCAGACCCGTGGCAAGTTGCGGCATACTACGCGGCATACCGTTTTTCCACGTGGTCGGGAAAATCTCAGCAGATTCCGGGAGAGCGCTCTTATGTCGATCAAAGTCTTCGCAGCGATCTTCCTCCTGATGCTTTTACCCCTTTCCGCCTGCGGCGAAAATAAGACAACAACCCAGGATTCCGATGGAGGGAATATGCAGTGGGACTCGCCGCCCGAGATGACGATCGATGCCGACACCGAGTATCCGGTGACTATTGAAACAACCCACGGCACCATGAAGGGTCGGCTGTTCCCCGACATCGCCCCAATCGCGGTGAACAATTTTGTATTCCTTGCCAAGCAGGGCTACTTCGACGGGTTGATCGTCCACCGCATCGTCAAGGGCTTCGTGCTGCAGTCCGGCGACCCAACCGGGACCGGCTCCGGCGGGCCCGGCTATCAGATTCAGGACGATCCCGTTCCCGCCGATCGGAACTACGTGAAAGGCAGCTTCGCCATGGCGAACAAGGGTGTTCCCGGTACCGGCGGTAGCCAGTTCTTCATCACCCTCGACGACCTGACCGGGAGGCTCCCGAAACAATACGCATTGTTTGGTGTTGTGGAGGAAGGCCTGGAAGTGATTGACGCCATCAACGATGTCGAGACCGCGGTAGGTTCGTCCGGTGAAAAGTCAAAACCGACCGAAGATGTACGGATACTTTCCATCACGATTGAGGAAAAGTAGCCACCGGCGGCTAATCGCCGAACCAGTTGCTCCTCAGCCTCAGGGCCTCGTCTCGCAGCGAGCTATATCCCTTCCCCTGGGCGATTTTCCCCATGACGACCTCCTGCCTCGCCCCAGTGCAGCTGGGCACGTTGTTGGGAATTCCAGCCAGCGTAGCCGCGCCCAGCAGCGCCGCGGCGATAGCGTCGTGCGCTCCTCCCGGCAGACCGAACATCTCATAACGGAGCACCGGCCAGTCAGGGAGCGCCCGCTCTAGCTGCGCCATCAACTCCGACATTTCCGCACCGGTCCCACCCACTATCACTCTCGCGATCGCCAGCTCGCTTGGCACGAAATGCTTGATAGCGCCCGCAATCGACCATGCGGTGAAGGCATGAAACGTGGCTCGTAATTCTGCAAAGTCCGCTCCCTTCGCTTCCGGCCAGCTCCGCACAGCGTCCAATAATTGCCCCCCAAACGACCGGATGCCCGCCGACTTTGGCGGCGTTATCTCCAGAAAGGGGTGGCGCAGCAATCGCTTCAACAGCTCCTCTCGCGGTTCCGCCATTACGATCGGGGACATCCCCCCTGACGCCGGCTCGCCTACCGGCTGAGACGCCTCCAGAATCTCATTCAGCACCGTCCCCGGCCCGGTGACAAACCCGATGGGTGAGCGTTCCGAGCCGGCCCGGGGAATTGCGGTGACCGACGCCAGCGCCCCCAACGATATGACCAGCGTCCCGAGGTCCTGATCGGCGAACATCTGGCAGTCTGCAAACCAACCCACCGGCGAACCGCCTCCCCCCACCGCCATGTCGGCCGCGGCGAAGTCCGCCAGAACCGTGATTCCAGCGTTGGCCACCTTTAGTTCGGCCGGTAGATTCGCCCCTGGGTGTTGGTCCTCCGAGCCCACCGGGACACCCTGAATCGCGATGTACTGAATCTTCCGGTCCCCGATCCTTGCTCCCAACAGGAGATCATCGACCACTTCCGCGTAGTAACCGCCGATCGCGGCGTCCAGTTCGAGCAATTCGGCCTTCGCGACGTGTCGCCGCGTAAGACCGTGCAGGCGACTCGCCAGCTCTTCGGGGAATTCGATCGCGTGCGTCCAAAGCGGCTGTACCCCCAGCAATCCCTTCACCGCCCCGACCTCCGCCACTACCGCGTGGGCACCCCGGGCGTAGCCCGTTGGGGCGATGCCTACCCCAGTAAGATCACCATATGCCATGTCCAGCATAATACTGGGGCCAGCTCACCCTAAACGAGCATATCAATCGCTTGAAACGTCCCCTGCACCAGCTCGGTCACGTCGAAATGCTGGCTGCCGTCGGAATCACACTGCGCCAGGAGCTGGGCATCCACCCGGTGTATGAAAAGCTGCTGCCCGCTGTCGGGTTCGGCCTTCAGCCGCCGGACGCGCGCAACAATCGACTCGTTGACGGTTACCCGTTCTATCCCTGCTAGTCTCGCCATAATCGGTTACTCCGATTATCGGACGAACCGTGAAAAATCGTCGTTAATTGGCCTATACAGGAAGTCCCCCTGCGACTCAGTTACACAAAGCTCAGCCTTTTCAACTTCTGCCCCTGGGCCTACCGCCTTCGATACGTGGAGAAGGTCCGCCCGCCCTACCATCCGCGGCTATTGGTCGGCGCCATCGTCCACAACATCATTTCTGACTTTCTGGTCCGGGTTCGCGACAACCTTTCCACCGGCCTCGAAGACCTGAACGCCATCTTCGAAATCCGCTGGCGCAGCGCCCGCGTCCTCGACCGCGACGAAACCGTCGACCGGCGCGCTGAAGCATTGACGCTGACGCATGAGTTTTGGAAGGCCAATCAGACCGATTTTGGCCGGCCGCTGAAACTGGAAGAACGTTTCCGCCTGGAACTCGGAGGCGATCGAGTCGAGGGCATCGTCGACCGGGTCGACGACCTTGGTTCAGGCGAAGTGGCGGTGATCGACTACAAATCCGGAGCCGCGCCCGACGGGAACCCCGCCGAAGGGAGTCTTCAGCTCTCAATCTATGCCCTGGCCTGCAAGGAGTACTGGGGTCTGAACCCGACCAGGGTGAGCCTCTACTATCTGAACGGCAACTCCCTTCGCACCGCCGGCGTCGACACACCTCGATTGGAAGCCACGAAACACACTATTCGAACCACCGCCGCACGAATCAACGCCGCCGACTTTCCACCAAATCCCGACTCCCGGTGCAATGACTGCGACTACTTGCGGCGATGTGACCACGGAAAGGCCTGGGTTCTGGAGAACCGGTAGCCTGGTCCGGAGTCCGTCGCCGGCTCCAGTTGGCCTCGAAGACACCGGTCCACACCCCCAATAGGGCCGTGCTAGCATCCACTCCCTCCTTCGAGCCCTCCGTCCTTCCGACCCTGTTTTCCCAGGCCAAGATCAAGGACGTGCATCGACGGCCGGCAGCCTACCCCAGGGCACCTGGCATACGCACGAGCCGGTCCCATCCGTCCGGACACCCAAGAAGCGGGAAAGCCGTCGATGACTCCTGATGCAGATTTGAACGCGATGGTCGAAACCGGGAATCGAGGCGACTTGCGTGCCACTCTGCTCCAAATGCACCCCGCCGACATCGCCCGCTTCGTCGACGACCTCACCGATGAAAACCGCCTATTTGTCTTCTCCCTCCTCTCCAACCCGGTAGCCGCTGAGGTACTTGACGAGACTCAGGAAGACACCACCGAAGCCCTTGTCGAGGGCACCGAATGGGACCGGATGTCCAGAGTCGTCGAACAGCTCGAAGCCGACGACGACGCCGAGTTGATCGCCGATCTCAGCGACGAGAGCGCCGCGCAGTTGCTCCGTTCGAT
>CAUYYU010000028.1:0-13004 GCA_963577415.1 Chloroflexota bacterium | reverse complement strand
ATCGTGGGGACCGTCTACCGGGTGCAGGCTCACGACAGCGGCATCGAGATGCAACTCGGATTTTCACACCCGGTGATTTTTAAGGCGCCGGAGGGGATTGAGCTGGTGGTCGAGGGAAACAATCGGGTGCTGGTGCGGGGAATTGACAAAGAATTGGTGGGCCGGACGGCGGCCGAATTGCGGATGATTCGCCCTCCGGACGCGTACAAGGGCAAGGGCATTCGATACGCGGGCGAAGTGGTGCGTACCAAGCCCGGGAAAGCCGCTATCGGCGCCCTAGGCGGAGGGGATTAGAGAGATGGCACGGAACAAATCGAGACAGAGTATGCGCCGTAGCCGGCACGCGTCGCTGCGCAGAAAGATGAGTGGCACTCCGGAGCGTCCTCGATTGGCGGTATTCCGAAGCGCGCGCCACATCTATGCGCAGATTATTGACGACACGCGAGGGCACACCATCGCTGCGGCCAGCACCCGTGATCCGGTGTTGGAAGGCAAGCTGAAGGGAACGAAAACAGAGCGAGCGGGGGCTGTGGGCGAGCTGATCGCGAAGCTGGCTCTGGAACACGACGTGAAGGTGGTGGTGTTCGACCGGGGCGGGCACAAGTATCACGGTAGAGTGGCGGCGCTGGCCGACGCGGCCCGCAAATCTGGATTGAATTTCTAAGGATAAAGATGGCACGCGACAAGGAAAAACAACGATACGAAGAGCGAATCGTTCGCATCAATCGGGTTGCGAAGGTAGTAAAAGGTGGCCGGACTTTCGGCTTCAACGCCGTTGTGATTGTCGGCGACGGGCAGACAAAAGTGGGGCTCGGCCTAGGGAAGGCGCGTGAGGTGCCGGAGGCGATCCGCAAGGGCAACGAGCGGGCCCGTCGAGCCATGGTGGATATCCCAATAAGGCGGGATGGCACGATTCCTCATTATGTGGAGGGGCACTTTGGAGCGTGCAAAGTCATTCTGCGACCGGCAGGGCCGGGTACGGGGGTGATCGCCGGGGGAGCGGTGCGGGCAGTGCTTGAGTCGGCGGGCGTGCAGAACGTGCTGACCAAAGCGTATGGATCGGCGAATCCGCTCAATGTAGCGAAAGCTACGCTGGTGGCCTTGCAGTCCCTGCGGGTCCGCGAAGGGATGAGGATGCGCGATCCAGGCCCGGACCAAGCTGACGGCGATGGGCGCGATGCTTGAGATAACGCTGGTAAAGAGTGTCATCGGGAGCCGCCGGAGACAGAAGGACACGGTGAGAGCGCTCGGGCTGACCAAGCGCGGGCAAACCGTGGTCAAACCGGACAATGAGGCGATCCGTGGCATGGTTACGTCGGTGCGGCATCTGGTGAGCGTGACCCAGACAGAGTCGGGGGAATAGCGCATGGCAGATGTGATCCCGAACCTCAAGCCCCATGAAATAGTGGAGATGGGCCGGCCGCGGAAGGCTCGCCGGCGGGTCGGCCGCGGGAATGGATCGGGAAGGGGAAAGACGAGCGGACGCGGTCAAAAGGGTGCGGGCGCCCGGTCTGGGCACAAACGCAATGCTCGATTTGAGGGCGGGCAGACGCCGATCCTGATGCGGTTCCCGCGTCTTCCTGGATTCAATAATTCTCGCTCCAGCGTACGATTTGAACCGGTGAACGTGGAGGCGCTGAATGTCTTCGCGGAGGGTGATGTGATTGGCCCGGCGGAGATGATGGAGCGACGGTTGGCGCGTCGCGGTCCGGTGAAAATTCTGGGCCGTGGCGAAATCAGCGTGAAACTTACGGTTCGGGCTACGCAATTCTCGGAGGCGGCGATAGCCAAGATCGAGGCGGTGGGGGGGAAGGCCGAGCGAATCCGGCGGGTCGACGAGAAGAACGGGGGAAGCGCGGATGCTTCCACCGACGCGTAACCCGAAAACCCCGGAACTTTAGATGATCCAGGCGACGATAACGGCTTTCAAGCTGCCTGATCTGCGAGCGAAGATTCTGTTTACGTTCGGAATGCTGATCGTGTTCCGGATAGTCGCGCACATTCCGATGCCGGGGATCGATCTCGTGGTGCTGCGACAGCAGTTCGAGGGAAATCAGCTGCTTGGATTCTTGAACTTGTTGTCGGGCGGCGCGCTGGAGAACTTCTCGATCGTGGCGCTGGGCGTGTACCCATACATCACGGCGTCGATCATCATGAACGTCATGCAGCCGCTGATACCGCCCCTGAAGAACCTGGCTCGCGAGGGCGGCGAGGCTGGCCGACAACGGATGGCCCAATACACGCGGCTGGCGGCGATTCCACTGGCGATGCTGCAGGGAATCGGACAGATCACGCTGCTGCGGCAGTCGTCGCCTTCGCCGATCGACCCCAACGCCGGATCGCTCACGATACTTTCGATGCTGGTGGTGCTGACGGGCGGGACGATGTTCATGCTGTGGTTGGGCGAGCGCATAACGGAGCGGGGGATCGGCAACGGGATTTCGATAATTATTCTTGGGGGGATCATCGCCGGGGCGCCGCGGGCCCTGGGGCAATCACTCTTTGGGGGAGACAATCTTTCCGGGCTCGTCATCTTCGCCGGGATCGGCCTCTTGATGGTGGCGGCGATCATATTTATTCAGGAAGGGCAACGCCGGATACCGGTGCAGTACGCGAAGAGGGTGCGCGGCAACCGGCTGTACGGCGGGCAGTCGACCCACATTCCCATGAAGATCAACTCGGCGGGGATGATCCCGCTGATATTCGCGTTTTCGGTGATGCTTCTGCCAGGTACGGTCGCCACTTACCTACAGACGTCGGATATCGGCTGGCTGTCGAGCATCTCGGGCACGCTGGCGGTCTGGTTTAGCCCGGCGAATTTTGTGTATTGGCTATTCACGTTCCTGCTGGTCATCGCGTTTACGTACTTTTACACGATTGTCATGTTCAACCAGCAGAACCTGCCGGAGAACTTGCAGAAGAATGGCGGATTCATTCCCGGTATCCGGCCCGGGAGACCGACGGCGGGCTATCTGGGCCGAATCTTGAACCGGCTGACTCTGGCGGGGGGATTATTTTTGGCGAGTATCGCGATCATCCCGTTCTTCGTGGGGGCGGCCACCGGAATTACGTCGGTCGCGTTGAGTAGCACCGGGTTGCTGATCGTGGTGGGGGTGGTGCTGGACACTATGAAACAGCTCGAGTCGCAGCTGATGATGCGCGACTACGAGTCGTTTCTTAAGTGATGGTGTGGACCAAATGTCTGGTGAGCCGCTTCTGATGATCATGCTGGGAGCCCCTGGATCGGGGAAAGGCACGCAGGCGACCCGCCTGGCCGAGGAATTCGCCATGGCGCATGAGTCGTCCGGCGATGTGCTGCGACAGGCGGCGGAGGAGCGAACGGCGGCGGGAGTCCTGGCAAAGAAGTATTTCGAGCGCGGCGAGCTGGCGCCCGACAAGTCCGTGTGCCAGATCATGATCGACCACATTGAAGCCATCATTGGCCGTGGCGAAGGGGTGTTGTTGGACGGATTCCCGCGGACGTTGCCGCAGGCGGCCCGGCTGGAAGAGACCCTGCCGTCCCTGAGCCTGGAAATCAGTGCGGTGATTCATATCCGGGTGGATAAAGAGGAAATTTTTCGGCGCCTTGCAAGTAGGGGGAGGGCGGATGATGCTGAGGACCTCGTGGGGCACCGGATTGACGTATATAACGAATTGACCCGGCCGTTGGTCGATTTCTATAGCGAGCGCGATCTGTTGATCGAGATCGGTGGCGGTCAGGCGATCGAGGCGGTGCACGATGAGATCGTCGCGAAGATCGAGGGAATGATTCATTGAGCGACGTTACCTTGAAGACCCCGGCGGAGATCGAGCGGATGCGATCGGCCGGACGGATTGTGGGGGAGGTATTGGACGGCCTGAACGAGCTGATTCAGCCTGGAGTGCCGCTGGGGGAGCTGGACCAGTTCGCCGAAGAGAAAATTCGCGGCTACGGGGCGGTTCCCTCCTTCAAGGGCTATCCCAGCGCAAAGAATCCGGACAGTCCGTTTCCGGGTAGCATTTGCGCCTCGGTAAACGATGTGATCGTCCACGGGATACCGAATGGGTACATCTTGCGAGAAGGGGATATCCTGGGGGTTGACTGCGGCGCTATCCTAGATGGTTGGCACGGTGATTCCGCCCGAACCTATCGAGTCGGAAGATGCGGGTCGGAAGCTTCCGATCTGCTGAGAACGACGGAAGAGGCGCTGGGGAGAGGGATTGCCGCGCTGGAAGTGGGAAAGCCGCTTGGCAGGGTGGGTCACGCCATTCAACAGCACGCGGAAGCGCATGGCTTCGCTGTTGTGAGGGAATTCGTGGGCCACGGTGTCGGTCGAAGCCTGCACGAAGCGCCGAGAGTGGCGAACTTCGGCTCGCCGGACGCCGGCCCCATTGTGGAGGTAGGGCTGACGATAGCCATCGAGCCGATGGTGAACGTGGGCACGATTCACACGAAGACAGACCCGGACGGATGGACGATTAGGACGGCGGACGGAAGTCTGTCGGCGCATTACGAACATACGGTTGCGGTTACGGAAACCGGGCCGGAAATACTTACGCTGGCTTGAGGGCCGGCGAAGGCATAGAGAAATTTGGCTAAGAAGAAAGACGTAATAGAAATTGAAGGGGTCGTACGCGAATCCAAACCCAATACGGTATTCAATGTCGAACTGGACAATGGCGTGACCGTGCTCGCGCACCTGTCTGGCAAGCTGCGGATGCATTACATACGCATCGGGGTGGGGGATCGGGTCCGGGTGGAGCTATCGCCCTACGACCTGACGCGTGGGCGGATCACCTGGCGACTGCCGGTGGGGGGTTGATCATGCCGGGAGATGCGTCATGAAGGTATCAGCCTCGATCAAGCCGCGCTGCGACAAGTGCAAGATAATCAAGCGTCGCGGCGTGGTGATGGTGATCTGTGAAGTGCGTAAGCACCGCCAGCGGCAAGGCTAAGGGGTAGCCAGAATGGCAAGAATTTCAGGTGTCGACGTTCCGGTCGAGAAGCCGGTCCTCATAGCTTTGCAGCGTATTTATGGGATTGGCCAGACGACCAGCAATAAGATTTTGGACGGCGCGGGGGTGGACGGCACGGTTCGGGTCCGTGACCTGACGGAGGACGAACTGAGCCGCATTCGCGAAATTATCGACCGGGAACACAAGGTTGAGGGTGAGCTTCGCCGCGAGGTGGCGCTCAACATCGGTCGGCTGCGTGAAATCGGCTGTTACCGGGGTATCCGGCACCGGCTGAATCTGCCGGTTCGCGGGCAACGCACGCACACGAACGCCCGTACCCGGCGCGGTCACAAGCGCTCCATCGGCATCAGAAAACGAATCATTAAGCGGTAGAACCGCGATCTCGGAGGACAAATTTGGCAGAAAGACGTAGGCGTCGGCGCGAAGCCCGGATAGTGCCCGAAGGTCAGGCCCATATACAGGCGACGTTCAACAACACCATAGTCACCATTACGGACCCTCAGGGCAACGCGGTGTGCTGGTCGAGCGGCGGCAGTGTTGGGTTCAAAGGATCGCGCAAGAGCACGCCGTATGCTGCCCAGATGACCTCCGAACAAGCGGCCCGCCAGGCGATGGATATGGGCATGCGCAAGATTCGGGTGTTCGTTAAAGGCCCGGGTAGCGGGCGCGACGCCGCTATCCGAGCTCTGCAGGCTGCGGGGATGCAGGTGACGGGGATAACCGATGTCACGCCGGTGCCCCACAACGGCCCCCGACCGCCGAAACGGAGGCGCATATGATCTGCGTCGCCGGCGGACAGCGCGCGGGGAGACGCTAGCGTGGCCCGCTACACAGGACCGAACTGCAAATTATGCCGCCGGGAGGGAGTGAAACTCTTTCTCAAAGGTGATCGATGTTTCACGCCCAAGTGCGCGATCGAGCGGCGCAACCTGCCGCCCGGGGTCGCGGGTGGTACGCGACAGATGCGGCGACGAGTGTCGGACTACGCGGTGCAGCTGCGGGAGAAACAGAAGGTCCGCCGGGCATATGGCCTGCTGGAGCGCCAGTTTCGGAGGTATTTCCGACTGGCGGAAAAGGCGCCGGGATTGACCGGCGGAAATTTGCTGCAGATCCTTGAATCGCGGCTGGATAATGTGGTGTACCGAATGGGCTTCGCCACGTCGCGAAAACAGGCTCGCCAGCTCGTGAACCACCGTCACTTTCGGGTAAACGGTCGGCCGGCGAAATCGCCGTCCCATCTGCTGGAGGTCGGTGATGAGATCACGGTTCGACCCGCGAGCAGCGATCTGGACGTCTTTGTCATAGCCCAGGAACGGGCCTCGGACATGGGGCGGCCGGAATGGGTGCTGGTGGACGTGGAAAAGAAATCAGGAAAAGTCGTCGTGCTGCCTGAGCGAGATCAGGTTGACGTGGTCGTCAACGAACAATTAATCGTCGAGTTCTACTCTAGATAAACAATTGGCCGCCGATTGAGGCGAAGCCACAACATAACGCCGGAGGTAATAGTTGGCAGCCGAACAGCCAATGCCGATAATCAACGTGATCGATGCCGGAGACCGGCACGGACATTTCGTGGTGGAACCGCTACCGAAAGGTTACGGACACACGATCGGGAACCCGCTTCGTCGGGTCCTGCTGTCGTCAATGCCGGGCGCCGCGATCACCCGCATCAGTGTTGAGGGGGTGCTGCATGAATTTTCGAATCTGGCCTTCATGCGAGAGGACATCACCCAGTTCATCCTGAATCTGAAGGATGTTCGTATGCGGATGCACTCTGAAGGGCCGATCGCGGGACTCATAGAGGTCAAGGGACCTGGAGTGGTGACCGATTCGAGCATTCAGATTGGGTCTGAAGTTGAGATCATCAACCCCGACCATTACTTGGCCACGCTCGACAACAAGAGTGGCACGCTGCGGGTGGAGCTGGTGATCGAGCGGGGAGTGGGCTACGTCGGAGCCGAGGAGCAGGAGGATAAGCAGATCGGGGTTATCCCGCTTGATGCTCGGTTTACGCCGGTGCATCGGGTTCAGTATGGGGTTGAGCGGGCTCGAGTCGGCAGGTCCACGGACTGGGACCGGCTGTCCGTGCAGGTCTGGACTGACGGCACCATAACGCCGGAGGCGGCCATCTCGACGGCATCCGGCATTCTGGTGGACTCATACACGCTGATGGCTCGGGTGGCCGATCCGCAGGAGCTGCTGGCCACGACGACGGCCGAGGCCGTGCCGGAGGAGATCGAGCCGGCGACGCCGGTGGAAGAGCTGAAACTGTCTAATCGGGCCCTGAATTGCCTGAAACGCCATGGCATCGACACGGTGGAGCAGTTGATTCAACTTACCGAGGATGAGCTCTTCGACTTGCGCGGTATGGGTGTCAAGTTAGTCGTCGAGCTGCGCGAGCGGCTGGTGGACGTGGGTCTGACGGTTAAGGGTGACTCGGCGCTGCTGGCCGACAACAGCGAATGAAGCACCGGACGCGCAAGCGACGTTTCGATCGTGCCCAGGGACACCGCAAGGCGATGTTGCGAAACCTGGCCCGGTCGTTGCTGCTGCACGAGGGCATTCGCACCACTGAGGCCAAGGCCAAGGAGATTCGCTCCCACGTTGACCGCCTGATAACGCTCGGGAAACGAGGGGACCTGCACGCCCGGCGGCAGGCTCTATCTCGATTGCCGGACCGGCAGGTGATAGACAAGGTCTTTGGGGACCTTTCGGAGCGATTCAAAGAACGCGATGGCGGCTTCACCAGAATGTACAACCTGGGGCCCCGCGCCGGCGACGCGGCGCCGATGGTACGGATCGAGCTTGTCTGAAGATGCGGCGAATCCGGCTGACGATCGAATACGACGGCTCGGGTTACGCGGGCTTTCAGGCGCAACCGGGTGAGGCGACGATTCAGGTGGCGCTGGAGACGGCGTTTGACCGCTTGGTGAGCCGCGGAAGCCGGGTGCAGACGGCCGGTCGAACCGACACGGGCGTGCACGCGCTGGCGCAGGTGGTGGCGGTCGATTACGAAGGCCGGATCCCGCCCGAGCGCATGCGGTCGGCCCTGAACGCCGTGTTGCCGGACGACATCAGTGTCAGGGATGCGAGAGCCTGCCCTGACGGCTTCGATCCGCGCCGGCAGGCGTCGGCCCGCACGTACGAATACCGAATTCTCAACCGGAGGGCGCGGTCGGCGCTCCTACGGGGCCGGGTGCATCACGTTGGGCAAGAACTTGATACCGCGGCGATGAACGCGGCGGCGGGTGAGCTGGTTGGAACCCATGACTTCGCCGGGTTCGTGGTGGATACTGAGGAGGCGGTGACGCGCCGGGTGACCGATTGCGCGTGCTGGCGGGAAGAGGATATGGTCTACGTCCGCATATCGGCGAACGCCTTCGCCAAGCGGATGGTACGGCGAATAAGCGGTGCGCTCATTCAGGTCGGGCTGGGGCGTTTCTCGATTGACGATTTCCTCGCCTTGCTAGACCGATATGACTACGCACCGGTGGCGCCTTCGGCGCCGGCCGCCGGGTTGTACCTGGTGGGAGTTGAGTACGAATATCGCGACGACCCGTTCAATAGAGTCGGCGCCCTGAGCGGTGCTCTCAAGGAGAGAGATGTCAACTAGAACCCACAGCGTCCGCGCGGCGGACATCGTTCGCGCCTGGTGGTTGGTGGATCTGGAGGGCAAGACGCTCGGGCGGGCGGCGACGAAGATAGCCGGGGTCCTGCTTGGAAAGGGCAAACCCGCCTACGCTCCGCACCTGGAAGTGGGAGATAACGTGATTGTGGTCAACGCCGAGAAGGTGCATGTGACGGGGAACAAGCTGGCGGACAAGATTTACTACCGGCACAGCGGGTATCCGGGGGGATTGAAAGAGACGAACCTGGAGACCTTGCTGGCGAAATTTCCGGACCGGCCAATAACGAAGGCGGTCAAGGGAATGCTGCCCAAGACGAAGTTGGGCAGGCACGCGCTGGGTCGCCTGCATGTTTACGCTGGCCCGGACCACCCCCACGAGGCGCAAGAACCAAAAGTTATAAAATTGGATGGTGACAGTGGCTAAGAAAAGCGGGGACCAGTACTACTACGCGAACGGCCGGCGAAAGACGGCTGTGGCGCGGGTGCGGCTTTTCACGAAGAAGGGGCCTCTGGTGGTGAACGACCGCCCGATAGAGGAGTACTTCCGTGTCGGATCTCACCTGATTGAAGCGACCGAGGCGTTGAGCCTGGTTGAAGGTGATTACAGCGCCACGATCAGAGTCAGCGGCGGTGGAATTTCCGGCCAAGCGGGGGCGATCCGGCAGGGTCTGGCCCGGGCCCTGACTGTGTTTAATCCGGATTTCCGGCAAATCCTCAAGCCGGCCGGTCTGATGACCCGTGACGCCCGCGCCAAGGAACGGAAGAAGCCGGGCCTGAAGCGCGCCCGGAAAGCGCCTCAGTACACGAAGCGCTAGTCGGTCCGATTCACCTAGCCCGCCTCCGGTGGTGGGGTGTCCATCGGGTTCGGGGTTGCGATTGCTTCATGTCCGGGAGCGAGTTCGGGCAGGTCCAGCTGGGGCAGATTGTCCAGAGAATCGACCCCGAAATACGCCAGAAATCCCGGGGTGGTGCCGTAGAGCATTGGCCTGCCGGGTCGCTCGCTCTTGCCGATGGCGGTTACCAGCCCATAGGCCACAAGCCGCGATAGGGGACTGTCGGAGTTCACGCCGCGTACATCCTCGATTAACGCGCGGGTGACCGGTTGCCGGTAGGCGACCACCGCGAGAGTTTCAAGACTGGCCTGAGTGAGGTGCTGGTTGGGTTCGAGCCCCAATAAGGCCCGGCAGTACAGGGTGGCGTCCGGGGCGGTGGCCATCTGGTAAAGGTCGTCATGGAGCAGGATTCTCAGGCCGCCGCGCTGATACTTTCGGCGTAGCTCGGTCAGGGCGGCGCGGACGCTATCTTCGTCCTCGTCGAGCACAGCGGCGATGCGGGCGGGCGACAGTGGGCGGTCGCTGACAAAGAGCAGAGCTTCCACCACGTCCCCCAGACCGAAGTCCAGATCTAAATCGGACCCGTCCGGAATTAGGTCCGATTCGGGCACGAGCTGGCTGTCGGAGATGTCAGTCATCGGCTACGTCTTCGATCTTGATAGTGCCGAAGCTCTTTCGCTGGCGGACGGTGACGTTCCGCTGGGCTACCAGGTGCAGAAGAGCCAGCAGGGTGTAGATAATCTCCAGCCGCGACCGGCATTCTCTGGCCAAGTCGGCGAATTCTAGTTTCCCCGCTGCCCTGACGCGACTGGCGACGGTGGCGATGCGTTCGGTGAGATCGAAACGACTCGTAGGCAAAGTGACCGAGGCGCGAATGGTTTCCGCGGGGTTGAGCATTTCGTGAATGGCGGCTACCAGTTCGTCAATGGTCCCGGTATCAGGAGCCACCTCGGGCTCAACGCCGTGCGGCGTGAGGCGAACGAACAGGCCGGTGTCCTCGGACTGCAGGCGATCGAACTCATGGGCCAGCTTGCGAAAGGCTCCGTACACGCGGAGGCGTTCGGCCAGCCGCGCGGCTTCGTCGACTTCGTCCTCGGCATCGCCTTCTGCGGGCAGCATAGCCCGCGACTTCAACAATACGAGTTGCGATCCGACCGCGAGAAATTCGGAGGTAGCCTCGGTGTAGGACTCCGTCAGATCGCCGATATAGGCCAGATATTGCGAGGTGACGGCAACGAGGGACAGGGACGTGATATCGAAGCCCTGCTTTTCCACCAGGTGGAGCAGAAGGTCGAAGGGACCGTCGAACTCGGTCAGGGAGAGGTGGAAATCGGCCAGCGCGGAGGCCCGGGTTCCGGTCCGCCAGTCAGTCAGCACTGTGCGTCAATCCTTGCCAGCAGGGCAGTATCCGGGTCGTCGGACTTTCCTTGCTCGCGAACTATCTCCGCTACGCGCGGCCGGCTGCCGGCCGCCTCGAGGAATCGCGCCCCGGCTTCGGCGTGGTGCGACAGCGCCCATAGCCCGCCGCGAAAGCTTCTCGGCGGAATTGCAGCCCAGCGTTCCAGACTCTTCGGCCAGACGGCGCTGGTGAGTACGAACGCCACTCGCTGAGTCAGGGAGGGCAGTCCCTTGCCCACGTCGTGCAATAGCCCGGCAACTTGCAAATCGACGCCGTCTGGATCGATCTCCCGAAGCCCGCGGTACACGGCCAGGGAGTGCGCCTGGTCGAAGCCAGCCATCCGCTCGAATAATTGGAGTTCGCGCGCGTTGAGGAGTGCCGCCGCGCGAGCGGGTATGGGCTTTGTCCGAGGTGCCTGGAGCGCGCGGAGAAACTGGCCCACCCGGTACCTAAGCACCAAGGATTAGCCCGAACAGGTATTGCGTGGGCGGTGTGAGCACGGAACTGAACAGGTTGAGCCGGAGGAAATACGCCACCGCCACAATTCCGAAGAAGACCATCATTATCTGTCGGCTATAAAAGCGAAGCCGTTGAGCGGTGTCGGAGTGAACGAAGGCAAGCAGCAGGGTGAAGCCGTCCAGGGGCGGGACGGGAATAAGGTTGAAGATGGCTAGGAACAGGTTGATCAAGGTGAGGCGCTGGAGAATCAGATGCCAGTACTCCAATTCCGTGACATCGGCCAGCGCCGCTCGCAACATCAGGCCGAAGACCACTGCGGACAGCAGATTCGCCGCCGGTCCGGCGGCCGCTACGATGGCCATACCGCGGCGGGGGTCGCCGCGAAGATTGATGGGGTTGACGGGGACGGCCTTACCCCAGCCGAACCCGATGGCGACGAGCATCAGGGAGCCGACGACATCGAGATGGGACATGGGGTTGAGGGTGAGCCTGCCGCGAAAGCGGGCGGTCGTGTCCCCCAACCGATCAGCGACGAATGCGTGACTGGCTTCGTGTACGGTTATGGCGTAGATGAAGGCGACCAGGAGCGCTAGAAAAAGCCGCGGCTCGCCCGCCGCGCTCATCAAGCCCACCGGCTAGATCCGTCCCTTCATCAAGCGGTCATCGACTGGGAGGGCGGACGTGACCAATAAGCTTCTCGTTCGATCGCTAAGGATGATTTCGCCAGGGTACGGGATCGGGTGCAGGCCCGAGTCCATTGCCTCTTCAATGCTAGCCGATCGGAATCGGCCGGCGTGCGCTGGCGATGGAGGGCCGGGGCCGAAAGTCAGGTAGGATCACGTAAAGACCGCGCCGGGTGTCGGCCCCGGCCGAATTGGGCAAACGGGGCCTCAGCAATGATACAGAATGTAGATACCGATCAGTTTTGAGCACTACTCCAACTAATACGACGGTACCGGCAACTCTTGCCCGCCGGGGACGGTTCGTTGTCATGCTGATTCTGGTCTTCGCCGGACCGCTCGCTGTCTACTTTCTGTTGAGAGCAGTCCCGACGTTGGACCCGTTTAGCAAGGTGACTACTTTCCATTTCTGGATAGTTTCGGGGGCGGCCCTGCTCGGCCTGGTGGCAGCGGCCGTGGTGCTGCGCGCGTCGGTGGGTCGAGACGACATATGGGTGTTTTTCGTCTGGATGGGCATCCTATCGATAGCTGGCGTGTTTCTTCTGCACTCTTTGGCCACGGAGAACATTATTCTCGGCGAAGCTCCCCGCGGTTTCTCCACTTCACTGCCGACTAGCCTGTCGGCCGGGGCGGTGTTTCTGGGGCTGAGCGCGATACCGTATCGCCGCCGAATCGAGCGGCTGCTGGTTCGGCTCCGGTGGTTGATAGGGGTGCTCTGGGTAGTGGCCTACGTCGGCTCTGTCGTGGCGTTGTTCGTTTTGCCCGATTCCGCGGTCGGGGTGGAGTCGGGCGGTGCCAGCTCTGGCGGATACGGCTACGGGTATGGCTCGACCGGCCCGGGGGAGTCTGGATTTCCCCTTATTCCGACGGTGATGATCACCACCACGGTTTTGTTCGCGGCGGCGGGGTTCCAGTCTTTTCGGCTTTTGCGCCGGCGAGATCCTCTTCGCCGATTCGCAAGTGTTCATGATGATCACGCCGCTATGGAATTTGAGTTGGTGGATATATCACGCGCTATTGCTGGCCGGCTTCAGCGTGGTGCATACGCG
>CAUYYU010000027.1:0-13080 GCA_963577415.1 Chloroflexota bacterium | reverse complement strand
CCACCCTATTCCGCTCTGCCGACTCCCGCGGACACACCGACATCGACTGGCTCAACTCCTATCACAGCTTTTCCTTCTCCAACTACTACAACCCCGACCGCATGAACTTCAGCGTTCTGCGCGTGCTCAATGACGATCGCATCCAGGGTGGCACCGGGTTCGGCCGCCACCCCCACGCGAACATGGAAATCATCACTTACGTGCTGGAAGGCGCCCTGAGGCATGAGGACAGCACCGGCAACTCCGAAATCCTGCCCGCCGGCGGAGTCCAGCGCATGTCCGCCGGTACCGGTATCACCCACTCCGAATTCAACGCTTCCCAGACCGAGCCCGGCCACTTTCTCCAGACCTGGCTCATCCCCGAGCGCGAAGGCATCGAGCCCGGTTACAAGCAACTTGAGACGACCCCCGAGCAGCGACTCAATCAGTTTCTTTCCGTAGTCCGCCCCGGCGGTGATGACGGAAATCTGCACATTCATCAAGACGTCTCCTTTCTCGTCGGCCGTATAGAACCCGACATCGCCGTCAGCCACCCGCTCGAAGCCGGTCGCGCCGCCTACCTGTTCGTCGCCGAAGGCGCTGTCAAAGCTGATGGTCACACCCTGTCCGCCGGCGACGCTCTCGAATACACCGCCGAGCCCGCCGTCAACGTAGTCGGTCGCGAAACCGCCGAGCTCGTCCTCTTCGACCTGCCCGGCTAGCGCCCCTTGCCCCCCCCGCAAACCCTTTTTCCTCCCGATGCCAGCGCCGAATCGATACAAGTTGGCCGGGCCCAGGCAAGAAATTCAGCCGGGAAAAAGGTCTTCTGCCTCCCAGTCGCGAACGGCTAACATGCAGCGCTCAAGCATCGGCAGCTCCGCCGGCCACTCGCCGCCGGTGTTGACGATTCTCATGATGTGGAGCACAAGCGGCGACACCAAATTCCACAAAAGACCCGCCCGGAAATCGAGGAGACAGCGGTCGAAATCGTATTCCAGAACTCCCGCTGCTTCGAGACTGGAGTGATATTCATCAAGGAGAGCCGTCTCGATTGTCCGCCGCAATTCAGGCTGCAGGCTGGTGGCGATGAAGCGGGAAACGTCAGCAGCGCCGCAGCCCAGATGGATCATCTGAAAATCGATAAGCGTCAGCTCGCGCTGCCCCGACTCAGTACCAAAGAACATGTTCTGGCTGTGGAAATCGCCGTGAACGATTGTCTGCGGCGGGGTGATGAGCATGGCGCGCAGGCGGTCGAAGTGCTCGATCAGACGGGGAGCGAACCCGCTCACGGGGTCGGGCCATATGCCGCAGTACTCGCCGAGCCAGTGCCGAAAGCGATCGCCAACATAAGAGCTGTTCAAGGGTGCAAGCCAGTCGTGATCCGAGGGCCGGGCGTCGTCCCAATGGGCGGCGTGAAACCCGGCAATGCTTCGGACAGCCAGGGACGCTTGCCCGAAAGTGCAGCCGGCCATCTGCTGCACGACCCGGTCGTCTCCCATGTCTTCAAGCAGCAGCACGCCACGATTGGAGTCCGGGTCAAGCCCGCTGTAGTGAACGGCCGGAACCGGCAGCAGCGCCGGGTCCGTCAGCTCGCGATAGGCCCGCACTTCGGTCAGGCCGAGCGGAGCGAGATCCCGCGCCCAGCCGTCGCCGGACGGGGGGAACTTGGCAACAATCGAAGTGGGGGCTCCGGGTTCGAGGCGGTCGTAGCGCGGGTGCACCCGCAGGAGATTTCCGATCAAGCCGGGACGCCCGCCAACGGTCTCACTGGTGAATGACTCGATCGCGGCGGTCCGAATCGTCTCGGTCTCCCGGAGCGCGGCGGTGAGCCAGCCGGCGGTGATCGCATCGGGACTTTCAGGAACGGGAAGCGGGCTCACGAATGGCCTTTCGTGCGGATCGACCACTGAGCGGTATAGCACAGGCGGGGGTGTACTCGCGTGGCTTGCGGGCGGATCCGGAAGGTGCGCGGAATTGTGGAACGGGACGGGGCGGGTGATACTGCGGCGAGCTATTCGCACCGGGCGATCGATACGCCCGCGCAAGGAGTCTGGCCGATGAGTGCGCCGATCCGGGTAACCGTCTGGAACGAATTCCAACACGAAAAAACCGACGCCGCTGTCCGCGAGATATACCCGGACGGAATCCACAGCGTCATCGCCGGCTTTCTGAATCAGGAAGAGGGGATCAAGGCCGGCACGGCGACCCTGGACGAGCCCGGACACGGTCTGACCGAAGAGGTACTGGATCGAACCGACGTGCTCACATGGTGGGGGCACATGCGGCACGAAGACGTGTCTGACGAGATAGTCGATCGCGTACATCAGCGCGTATTGGACGGGATGGGGCTGATCTGCTTGCACTCGGCTCACATGTCGAAGATCTTTCGGAAGCTCATGGGCACCAGTTGCCTACTGCTGTGGCGTGAGGCCGACGAGCGGGAGCGTGTCTGGGTACTGGAGCCTTCGCATCCAATCGCGAAGGGACTGGGCCCATATTTTGAAGTCCCTGAAGGCGAGATGTACGGCGAGCGCTTTGACATCCCGGCGCCGGACGAATTGGTATTCGTCAGCTGGTATCAGGGCGGCGACGTCTTTCGCAGCGGCTGCTGCTTCCGACGCTCGATGGGGCGGATCTTCTATTTCAGCCCGGGACACGAGACCTTTCCGATCTATCACCAACTAGAGATTCAGCAGGTCATCGTCAACGCCGTGCGCTACGTATCGCCGTCAGGAGCGGAAGCTCCGCGACTCGGCCGCAACACGATCCCGCTGGAGGAAATACCCGGGTACGTTCCGCCGGAGTACGCGGAGGGTACCTGACGTCCCGGTCAGACGGCCGGGCACCGTCGCTCGTGTCCGCGGTGACCGCAACGTAAGTCCGCGGCTAGAACAATACGGTCGGAAATCGAGGAGGTCGCGATGTCAGCATTCAACGGTCTGGGGATGAATCTGGGCAATCTCTCCCGGCATTCGGACGCGGTGACGCGATCGATCAGCGCCGAGAATCCGACCGGCGAAAAAGGTCGGGGCGGAATGGCGACCGAAGGCTACGGCGCCCGGGGCGCGCGCAATTTGGGCCAGGGGTGGAAGGTATCTCCGGCGGTATGGGTCCAGGCTGGCGAGGTCTTCACTCTCGCCGAGATCGAAGGTCCGGGTGCCATCCAGAGCATGTGGTTCGCCGGTCTGACGGTCCGGCGCGAATGCATCTTGCGCATCTACTGGGACGGCCAGGAGCACCCCTCGGTCGAGTGCCCGATGGGCGACTTCTTCGCCGTCGGCTGGGGCGAATTCGCCCAGGTCAATTCGGTCCCGGTGGTCGTCAATCCGCGCAACGGCGTCAACTGCTACTGGGAAATGCCGTTCCGCCGGAGCTGCCGGATCACGCTGGAAAACCGCGGGTTCGAGAAGGTTCCGTGCTACTACCAGATCAACTACACCCTGACCGATGTGCCGGACGACGCCGATTACTTCCACGCCCAGTTCCGCCGCAATAATCCGCTGCCATTCAAAGAGGTACACACAATCGTCGACGGCGTCACCGGTCGCGGTCACTACGTAGGCACCGCGATGGCCTGGGGCGTCAATAACGACGGCTGGTGGGGATGTGGCGAAATCAAGTTCTTCATGGACGGCGACGGCGAATTCCCCACCATCTGCGGCACCGGCGTCGAAGACTATTTCGGCGGCGCCTACAACTGGGATGTCGACGGCGAATACGTGGCCTACTCCACCCCTTACCTCGGCATGCACCAGGTGATCCAGGGTGGGGAGACTCACCGGGCCAACCAGCGATTCGGCCTGTACAGGTGGCACGTGATGGACCCGGTGCGCTTCAAGCGTGACCTGAAGGTGACCATCCAGGCGTTGGGCTGGATCAACGACCCGAGTGTGCGCTATCTGCCTCTGCCGGAGCAGTTCGAGGATGTGGAGGCCACGGCCGAGGGACGCTACCTGCCTCTTCAGGACGACATTTCCTCGGTGGCTTTCTGGTACCAGAAACTGCCGACCGCGCCGTTCCCCGAACTCCCGGACCGCGACTACCTGGAGATCATCTGAGCAAGCCGTGCCCGCTTCGGGATTAAGTTGCTGAGTAAGGCAGTCCACGCTGGGGACCCAGGGCGTCCCCCGCCGCCGGCCTCTACGGTCTGGCAGCCGCCAAACAGCTCCTTCGAATTCTGCGATAATCAACATCCGCTTCGGGTGGCTGGCACCCGCTGGTGATCGTTTGGAAGGAAGGTGAGCGATGAGGCTTGGCGGTCTATATCCGGTATACAAACCGCAGGAGGGCCTGACGTTGGCGTCGTTTCAGAACCGGGAAGCCCCCTTGAACATGCGTTTCATCCTCCCCAGTTCGATCGAGGACTTCGACGACATCGTCCAGAAGATGGACCGTTACGGGCTGTCGGCAATCGGCGCCCCGGCAAACATGGAGGGCCAGGACCCCGACGAATGCGTGGCGTTCGGCGAGCGCGCCCGGGAACTGGGCCTTCTGGTCGGCGAAGCGAATTTCAGCGGCAATCTCATGTCGGCCGACGCTGAGACCGTCGAGCAGGGGATCGAGGGCGCGCGCCGGGCTCTGCGCAACGCCGACCTCATGCAGTGTCGCACCCTGCATATCCTGGTCGGGACGAAGGATCCGTCCAACCACATGCTGGCCGCCCATCCCTACATGTACACCGACGAGTGCAAGGCCGAATTGCGCGAGGTCCTCCTTCGAGTGATGGACGGGCTGGACCTGCAACACACTCACTTTCTCATCGAGCCCTTCAACAACACCTTCTTCTATCAGCCGGAGGACATCCGCGAGTTCCTGGACTCGGTAGGCCACCCGCGGGTCGGGTTTCAGGCCGACGCCGTGAACATGATTGCCTTTGACACTTATTTTGACACCACGTCGCTCATCAACCGCACGTTCGACCTGCTGGCCGACTACATCTTTTCGGCCCACGTGAAGGATCTGCGCTGGGACCCCCGGCACCTGATCCTGAAATGGGACGAGGTGCTCATCGGCGAGGGCGTGTTCGATCTCACCACCTACCTGCGGCGAATGAACCAACTCGACCCGGACACCCCCTGCTACTGTGAGCACCTGCCCGACGAAGAGTCCTACGCCCATAATTTCGCTCGGGTTCATGAAGCGGCCGAGGCCGCGAGGGTGAGCATCCTGACCCGCGGGGTTGACGGTGACACTTGAGATTGACGTTGGAGTGGCTGTTTTCATATCCGGATGCCGGAGGCGGCAGACGTATACTTGCTATCCGGCCGGCAGGCCGGCCCGCGACTGCGGGGGAAGCGAAAAGATGAAAAGATGATGTACGAACTTCGAGTGTATGAAATCCTGCCCGGGCGGATGGACGCGATGCGGTCACGCCTGGAGCGGGCGACGGTAATATTTCGCAAGAACGGATTCGACGTCGCCGGGGTCTGGACGGAGATCGTGGAGGGGAAGGACCCGCGGCTCATCTACATCACCGTGTTTGATGATGTCGCCGACCGGGAACGCAAGTGGAGCGCCTTTGTCGAGGACCCGGACTGGCTCGCGCTCGAAGCCGAATCCGAGCAGGACGGCAAGATCGTTGCCGGGGTCACCTACACGCACATGGACCCGGCCTCGTTCTCGCCTCTACAGTAGACGGTCGCCGCCGGGCACCGGCGGGCGATGTTGCCGGAGGTTCTGAAACTGAAATACCGCCCCGGCCGGCGAGGGAATCCCGCTCCGGCCGCGGCCACGACCCACAGTTGGAGGGGACAGGTTGAAACTCCGGACGATTGGCATCGGCATCATCGGCGCCGGGAGCATCGCCCAGGGCGTGCACATACCCGGCTACCGGGCGATTTCCGATCAATGTGAAATCATCGCGGCCGCCGATATCTCCGAGGACGCGCTGCGTGCGGTCGGCCGGGATTTCGATATCCCGAAATTGTTCGACGACTACCACGACCTGCTGAAACTCGACGAGATCGACGCCGTCAGCGTGTGCGCTTCAAATCCGATCCACCATCCCGCGACCCTGGCGGCGCTGGCCGCCGGCAAGCATGTGTTCTGTGAAAAGCCCCTGGCACTCAACGCGGCCGACGCTCGCGAGATGGTCGCTGCCGCCCGCGCCGCCGACCGCATCCTCGCCGTCGATTTCCAGTCCCGCTTTTTCGCCCAGTCCGTGCTGCTCAAAGGCTATATCGAACGCGGCGACCTCGGCGAGATTTACTATGTCCGCGCCGCCTGGAATCGCCGCCGAGGCCTCCCGTCAAAGGTCAAGGGTGCCTTCCATTCGAAGGAACTCAACGGCGGCGGCGCACTGATCGACATCGGCGTGCACGTCCTCGACGCGGCCCTCTGGCTGATGGGCGGGCCGAAGCCGGTCGCCGTCACCGGCGCCACCTACCTGAAAATCGGCAATCGTGCCGACGGCGGATTCAACCCGTGGGGCCCCTATAACCACGAAGAGATGGACGTGGACGACTTCGCGCTGGCGATGATCCGCTGCGACAACGGCGCGTCGCTGATCCTGGAGTGCAGCTGGGCGCTGAACATCGACGCCGAGTACTACAAGATCTGGCTGGCCGGTGACAAAGCCGGGGCGGAGCTTGAACTCGGGTTTTCCAGGGATCCGGCCGCCGTACCTCTTCGGATCTTCAAGACTGAGGCGGATACCTGGGTAGATCTCACTCCCAGGGGCTATGCTCCGGTGCCGTCGCCCCACGCGGCGGCGGTGGCCGACTTCGTCAAATCCGTGCGCGAGGGGACCGAGCCGAAGGCGCCAGGCGAGGATGCTGTTCGCGTCCAGGAAATCGTCGGAGCCATCTACGCTTCGGCTGAAAGCGGGGCCGAGGTCCGGCTGGACTAGGCAGGAGGGCTACCGGCAGCCTTCCGGAGACCCCGCCGCTAGGCTCCTGCCGGCGAGCGGCCGGGAATGCCGAGTACGTCCCGAGAGTACTGCCACGAACGCAGGTTCCCCTGCCATTCCTGTGTCGCCAGCATCTCGGGAGTCGCGTCGCCGCCGCGGTCGGGATGGACGTGGTAACTCTCGGCTTCCGCCGGCCAGGTGCCGCCTTTCTCCACCATCGCCAGGAAGCGCGCCAGCTGCTCCGCCGGCATCGACGACCAGCCAGGCGTCCAGAAATCCGATCGCAAGAACGGCAGCCGCTCGGGGCCGTTGTCGAGGATGATCTCCAGGTTCCAGGCGCAGTCCGGGTTCACCGAGTCGATGATGTCGCGGATCTCGGCCAGTCGCACCGATCCGATCCCCAGCACCGTCCACTGCACGATCACGCCGTCGGCTGTCCGTTTTACGGCGCTGTCCCGCATGTGGGAGGAGACGATGCGGTCTTTGAGCAGCTCGGCCGCTTCGACCGGGTCCTCCAGCATGCAGAAGGGATTGCCCGAATCGTAGGTGACGCCAACATTGTCGTCGCCCGCGAGTTCCAGGAGGTGCAGCATCTCGCGCGCGGTCAGGTCCCAGTGCAGCTCGGGGGCCAAGTATTCGATGCCCCGGGCGCGCGCCTCCGGAAGCATGTCCCGCAGCAGCGACGCCGTGTCCTCGATCTGCGTCAACAGCGGAACTGCCGCGTCCCGGGTCAGGTTGCCCGAGCTGAGGACGCCGCGCAGGATAGTCGCCCCGATCTGCCCGGCGATCTCTATCCAGCCGCGGACCCGGGCGCGGACCGCATCCTGCTCCGCGATGGTCGCCTGCCGCCGGGCATCACCGTGGGGATTCCAGTTGAACCCGGCCGCCTCGATCGTCATCCCGGCATCCTCGGCGGCCAGCCGCATTCGACTGTACGTCGCCGTATCGTCCACTGAGAGGCCGTCTACGGTGAACATTAAATTGGCGGCGCCGAGTTCGATGCACTGCTTGGTGAGGGCCAGTGGGTCCCACCGCTGGTGCCGCACGCCGTAGTCGTCAATACCCAGTCGCATCGGTCAACCTAATTTCTGTCTAGTCCCCGTAACTTCGAGCACGGAACTGGCACCGCCACTGCCTCTTTCTCGCGCCGGGCCAGGTTTGCTCGCGGATGACGAACACTTTTGGTCGGACCTCAGCCTGCTCTCAGCGCGCCGGATCGCCTTCGGGTTCGGGCGCGCCATCAAGCACAAAAACTTCGTTCAGCGTGTCTTGGTCAAGAACCGGAGAATCGGCATACAGGTAGCACGCCGCCGCCCGGGACAGATGTTCACGGTAGAGCGGCGGATGGTCGCTATGGCAACGGTCGAAGGCGAGTGGGCAGCGATCGACGAACTTGCAGCCGGTGGCGGCGACATCGAGCGCCTCCGGGTCACCGGCGATCTCGCCATCCGCACCCCAGGCAATTTCGGGATCGGGCTGCGGAATCGATGAGACCAGCAGCTGGGTGTAGGGATGTTTGGGATTGCGGATTACCTGTTCGACCGACCCTGCCTCCACCACCGAGCCCTTGTACATGATGAGGATGTTATCTGCTATCTGGTAGGCCGTTGTCAGGTCGTGAGTGATGTAGAGCACCGATATCCCGAGGTCGCGCTTCATCAGCCGGATGCCCTCCAGGATGGTCGCCCGCAGCGAGGCATCGACCATGGAGACCGGTTCGTCAGCGACGATAAGGCGGGACCTCAGCAGCATGGCCCTGGCGACCATTACGCGCTGGCGTTGCCCACCGCTCAGTTGGTGCGGAAAACGCCCCAGGGTCTCCGATGGCTGCAGTCCGACCATATCCAGGGCCTGCTCAATTAGCCGGTCGGCCTCCGCTTTGGAGTCAGCGAGGCCGAATTTCGCGACCGGGGTGGTGAGCACGTGATCAACCTTGTAAAACGGGTTAAAGGACTCGAAAGGGTCCTGGAAGATAGGCTGGATTTCGCGCAGGTATTCCCTCCGCTGCTTGCGGGACAGTTCTTCCACCGATTGGCCGCGGTAGATCACCTGGCCGGATGTGGGCGCGATGACCCCGAGCAGCAATCGGGCGAGGGTGGTCTTGCCGCTGCCGCTCTCGCCGGCGATCGCGAGAATGGTGGGCGAATCCTCGTCGATCGACATTGTCAGGTTCTCCACCGCGACAGTCTGGCGACGGCGAATAATGCCGGCCGAAAAGATCTTGGTCAGATTGACGGTTTCCAGGAATAGAGTCACGCGGTCTCGTGTTCGTATAGGTGACACGCTACCAGGCGTCCATCGTGGGAGATGGTCTCCGGTACGTCCCGGTCACACGGCTCGAAAACGCTGGGGCAACGCGGGTGAAAGGGACATCCAGGTGGTACGTTGATTAAGGTGGGTGGAGAACCCGGAATACCAACGAGGGATCGCTTCGCCCTGATGGTCGGCACGCTCTCGATCAGCAACTTTGTATAGGGGTGCTGGGGGTTGGCGAAGAGATCCTTGACGGGGGCCAGTTCCACGAGTTTCCCGGCGTACATCACCCCCATGTGATCGGCGAACTGCGCCATGAGACCCATGTCGTGTCCCACGATCAGAACTGCGGACCCGATCTCTTTCTGCACCGAACGTAGCGTCTCCATCACTTGCCGCTGTACCACCACGTCGAGTGCGCTGGTGGGTTCGTCGGCGATGATCACGGAGGGACTGAGCGACGTGCCGATCGCGATAGCAACCCGCTGTTTCATCCCGCCGCTCAATTCGTGCGGGAATTTCCCGCCCACGTCATTAGGAAGCTCCACCCGCTTAAGTTGGAACTGAATACGATTCCTCAATTCGTCCCGAGACAGATTCGGCATGTGAGTCCTGATGCCGTCCGCGAGTTGGTCCCGTATGCGCATCACCGGGTTCAGCGAATTCATCGCGCCCTGCGGAATCAGCGCCATTTGGTCCAGGCGCATCTGCCGCAGATCCCCGTCCTCAAGCTTTAGCACGTCGCCGGTGCCCTCCAGCAGAACTTCACCCCCGGCAATGCGGGCCGGCGGCTTGTGGAGGCGCATCAGCGCCAGCGCCAGCGTGCTCTTGCCGGAGCCTGATTCGCCCACCAGGCCCAGGCGCTCACCGGGTTGCAGATCGAAACTGACCCCGTCCACTGCCTTCACCGTACCTGCGTCAGTATCGTAATACACTCTGAGGTCGTTAACCGTAAGAACAGCAGCACTGCTCATGACATTAAATCCCGGACATCCCTAGAGCACATCTATAATCCAAGAAACTTCTTTCCCTTGTAAGTACACAGTCTTTGTGGATCCTCTAGCCTTAGCCAGCCACCCAGGGACTACCGTCTGCTGATTCAAACGCTACCAATCATCATCAGCCCCCTCCGGTCGCCCATAGGCCGGAGCCGGATAGCCCTCGTTTACCCCACCTTTTTCAAAAAACATGTCATGCTGCTTATCGGCGCTAAAGCCAACTGTTGGCTCCCGTGTTGGAGCACCATCAGGACCGGCATTTGGTGAAGCTCCTGGAGAGGCCCCACATCCGGCAGCAACAGCTGCTAAAGCAATAGCCGCTAGAAGAACCCGTCTACCCACAGGGCGAGCATTCCCGTCGGTAAGATGATTTTGCATAACGCCTCCTTTAAAGCCCGGTGACCAATGACCCTTTTGCCGACCGAAATCTGACAATCCCACCCGAGTACATCGATCACCAGCCGCCTAAATAGGCTGCCGGGAGATTTCGACGAATCGAAATCTCCCGGCAGAGACTACTTATCTACTTAGCAGCCTTTATCCCCAAAACGGAGTGGAGGAAGCATCCCCACCATTGTGATGGTGCCTGATAATTGTTCTCGTTATCAGACCAGTTCGTCCAGTACTCATAGTTGTTAGGAGTCAACAACGCAGTCTGGACTAAGGACACTATCGGCATTTCCCGAAGAATGATCTCCCAAGAATCGCGGAACAAGCCCGCGTACTCTGGATCCTCCATAAGCATGCCGGACATCTTATCTACAATTGCATCGAACTCAGCATTCTCGAACCGTGAACGCTGTCCGCTAGCAACCTCACCAATTGGCGCCGAATGCCTGCTGTGTAGAAGTCTCCAAGTGCCCCACGGATCGGACACGTTGACGGTGTCGCCGCCAACCAGCTGCATATTGGTCAAAATATCCCCGCGGGCTATACCGTCGAAAAAGGCACCGGCCTCGGTGATCTTAAAGGTCGCATCAAAACCAGCAACCCGAAGCTGATCGGCCAGAATAGGAGCAACTCGCTCCTGGTCAGCCTCACCGCCACGTACGTGGATCTGCATCACGACGTTATTGCCGCTGCCATCAACCCAGAGGTCATCATCGCCCATCGCGTAACCCGCAGCGGTCATGTGTTCAGCACTCTTATCGAGGTTGAAATCACCTGCCGGGTACTTGTCGAGAAGGTCACCGGCGCCCTCGCGAAACTCGTTCATAGCAGGCGTCAACGGGAAGAAAACATCTGTCGGAGTAGTAATGCCCTCGTAAGCAAACTCCACGATCTTTTCTCGATCGACCGCGAAGGAAATAGCCCAGCGAACGTCCCGGTTATCAAACGGCGCCGCCTTTAGATTGAAGGCCAGGTGCCTTGGTGCCGGGTCAAAGTAGGCATATGGCAGTTCAGGAAAGAACGACCTAATATTTGGGTTTTCCTCGTTGATCTTCTCGTAAAGGCCCCGAGGGGTGTGCCAGAACGTATCCATCTCACCCGCTATAGCCATGGCTGCCCGCTTCTCTTCAGTCGCGACGCCAACAAAGATTACTCTTTCAGGCTCCGGCAGAGACAGGGGTGTCTTGCGGTCGTTCCCCCCAATTGGTGGCTTGGCTTTGGCACCCCACCAGTTGTCATTGCGGTCCCACACAGTCTCTAACTCGGTAGTAGAGGTCAATGTATACGGACCGGTGAAAACGGGCCATCGCTTATCTGGGTCGTAGTTCGTAAACGTTGCAGGATCTACGTACTTCCAGATGTGCTCCGGAACGAAGTAGGTGCACCAGTAAAGCGAGGCGAACAGCAGCGGCAGCGCACGAGGGTTCGGCTTGTTCAACTCAATGGTTGCCTTGTGGTCACCATCTACCGTCACGTTCTTGTACCACTCGGCCGCTTCATCCGCTCTTCGTACGTCAGAGGTCGCTTCTCGAAGCATGTTGAGTGTAAAGGCAATGTCTGTAGACGTGAATGGCATTCCATCAGACCATTCGACGCCCTCACGAACCTTCATTTCCAGCTTGGTGTAATCGTCGTTATATCGCCAGTCTTCAATCTGCCAGCCCTCTACCCGACCGGTCTCCAGATTGACGTACGTAGGGGCTTCAATCATGAGTTGCTGTGAACCCGTATGCATCAGCATGCTGTTGCTGTAAGGATTGAAAACCTCTGGATTCGCGTTACGATTGGAGATGTTCTCGGCTATCAAGGTCCGATTTCGCGGAACATCGCTTCGTGCCGGCGTAGCACCTGTTGCTACTACAGGAGCGGCGACCTCTACCTCGACGATCTTTTCAACTTCCTTGATTACCTCTACCTCAACCTCTACCTCTTTGACGACCGTGGCGCCCGCTACCTCCTTGATGACCTCTACCTCTTTGACGACCGTGGCGCCCGCTACTTCGACCTCCTTGATGACCTCTACCGGGACTTCCTTGATCACCTCGACCGTCTCGCCGCACGCCGCCAGCACCGCGGCTCCAACGCCGCCCAGGGCGCCGATCCGCAGCAGCTTCCGTCTGCTCAAACCTCTTATATCCATTTGTCTTTCGATCTCCCCTCGTTATTGAGCTGCCCGCACTTCTTTGCGGGCTCAAAGTTGGCTACCCCAACCTCACGGCCCCAACAAATACCAGCTGCTGTTCAGCACTTAGACCCCAAATTATAGTGGATCGTGAGTTCAAGCCCCACCCTTAAAATACTTCTAGAAAGACGCATTCCGCGTTCTACTTGGTTCAAGTAACAGTAACGAGTACAACTAAAGGCTGTTGACACCTGACATTCGTCTAGCCTCAGCAACAAAAGCACACCTGCAGTTGAAGCAAGTCGGCCAGCCCTCGCAACAATATCGACAGAATTGGAACCAGAAAATATAGAGTCCTATAGCAGCGAGTGGCGGTAGTGGCAGTGACCTCCCGCAGGTCACAAAATAGATACCCTTACGGACGGTAAATCATCATCTGAGATGACACTATGGCCAACTATCAAGTCTCACAGTTTCATTAGGAGGTTTAT
>CAUYYU010000026.1:0-13443 GCA_963577415.1 Chloroflexota bacterium | reverse complement strand
AGCCAGCCCGCTGCGTTCAGCCAGATGCAGAACTCGATTCGACGCCTGCCGACCGTTGCTCACCGCTGGATCGGAGAGATGGAAGAGATCGCCTCCACTTTCGAGGTTGTCGGAGTTACCCCGAACTTCCACCGTGGCGCCGCCGACATGTTCCGCCTCGTTGAGTTGGCCGATCTCGCCCGTAACGAAGATCTCGAAGACCTGATCCTGCGTGACGCGATCGCTGCGCTTGCCGCGCTCGATGACCGGCGCCGTTCGACGTGATTCGTCGCGACCGGCCGCCACCCGTCACGTATTCAGGTGACGGCCCCGTCTGGCTATCATGGAACCCATGACCTTCAGGAAGGTGAGTATCCCGGCCGGGTGTCTGCCCGCAGCCGCATCCCCCATGCCCGCAACCTGCCCCGAAGGGCCGTGATATGAGCAACACCGTACCGGACGTGTTGTGGCAACCCGATCCCGAAGCCCGCCACCGCACCCAACTGGGCCGCTTCTGGGACCTGGCCGAACAGCACGTCAACCGCGCCTTCCCCGACTATTCCGCTCTCCACCGCTGGTCCGTGCAGGACCCTGAGTCCTTCTGGGGCCTCTACGCCGAGTTCGCCCGCATCAACTTCCTCACCGGCCCCGATCGCGTCAAGGGACCCGACCGGATGCCCGGCACCAGCTGGTTTCCTGGGGCTCGACTCAACTACGCCGAAAATCTGCTGTATCGGCGCGACGACCACCTCGCCATCATCGCCGCCGACGAAACCGGCGCGACTCGACGCCTCACCTTTTCCGCTCTCCATCAGGAAGTCGCCGCCTGTGCCGCCGCGTTGCGAGCAATGGGCGTCGTCCCCGGCGACCGCGTCGCTGCCTTCATGGCCAACGTCCCCGAGACCGTCATCGCCTTCCTTGCCTGCGCCTCCATCGGCGCCATCTGGAGTTCCTGCTCTCCCGACTTTGGTCCCGCCGCCGCCGGTGATCGCTTCCGACAAATCGAGCCAAAAGTGCTCTTTGCCACCGACCGTTATTTCTACGGTGGTAAGGAATTCGACTGCCGGCCGACCCTGCGCACGTTGCGACGGTCCTTACCGGGCCTCGAAAAAACCATTCTCGTGCCCTACGCGCCGCACGACGACATCTCCCCCGAACCCGGCTGCGACCTTTGGAGCGATTTCCGAAATCCAGACGCCGTCGAAATCGAGTTCGCCCTCCTTCCCTTCGATCATCCCTTATATATCCTCTACTCCTCCGGCACCACCGGCCCGCCCAAATGCATGGTCCACGGCGCTGGCGGCAGCCTCATTCAGCATCGCAAAGAGCACCAGCTCCATACCGATCTGGACGAAAACGACACCGTACTTTACATAACTACCTGCGGCTGGATGATGTGGAACTGGCTCATCTCCGCCCTCGCCGGTGACTCCACCATCGTGCTGTACGACGGTAGCCCCGGCCACCCGAGCCTGGACGCCATGTGGCGCTTGGCGGCCGAACTCAAAATCACCTGCTTCGGCACCAGCGCTCCATTCATCGAGGCTTGCATGCGAGCGGGCCTCGCCCCCCAGGATTTTGCCGATCTCTCCCACCTGAAAAGCGTCCTATCCACCGGAGCGCCGCTATCTCCCCCTGGTTTCCGCTGGGTCCATGAGCGGGTGGGCGCCCACGTCCGCCTTTCCTCCATTTCCGGCGGCACCGACATCGTCTCCTGCTTCGTCCTCGGTAATCCCCTCCTGCCCGTCTACGAAGGCGAAATCCAGTGCCTGGGCCTCGGAATGGATGTCGCCTCCCTAGACGACTCCGGCGACGAGATCTTCGATCGACAAGGCGAACTGGTCTGCCGGACCCCCTTTCCCGCCATGCCCGTCAAGTTCTGGAATGACCCTGGCGGCGCTAAATATCACAACGCCTATTTCACCACTTACCCCGGCCTCTGGCACCATGGCGATTTCGTCGAAATCACCGACCGCGGTACCGTCATCATCCACGGACGCAGCGATTCCACCCTCAAACCTGGCGGCGTGCGCATTGGCACCGCTGAAATCTACCGACCGCTGCAAGCCTTCGAATGGATCACCGGCGCCGTCGCCGCCGCTCTCACCGCGGACTCCGGCGACCAGATCGTGCTGTTCGTCAGTCTCACCTCCGGCGAAAAATTGACCGCTGCCCGCGTTGACGAACTCAAGTCCACCATCCGCTGTCAGGCTTCTCCCCGGCACTCTCCCCGGCAGGTCCTTCAGGTCGGCGACGTTCCCCGGACGCGTAACGGAAAGATCGCCGAGTCCGCCGCCGCCCGTGTGCTAAACGGACAGGAAGTCACCAACCGCGAGGCCCTTGCCAATCCCGAGTGCTTGGCCGATTTCGTGGCCGCCCGAAAAACTCTTTTAACCGGGGGGATCTAGATGAGCGCCGACGTTGTCATCCTCATTGCCAGGCGCTCCGCCATCGGCCGTCTCATGGGCGGGCTGAGCGAGCTTCCCGCCGTTGAGATGGGCGTGCAGCTGGCGCGCGCCACCCTCTCTGCCGCCGGTATCGACGCCCGGAAAGTCGATCAGACCATCCTCGGCTGCGTCCTACAGGCCGGCCAGGGCATGAACGTCGCCCGTCAGGTCGCCATCGGCGCCGGCGTACCCGTCGACAGGCCCGGCTTCACCGTCAATCAGGTCTGCGGCAGCGGCCTGAAAAGCATCGAGCTCGCCGCCCAACAGATACGGCTTGGCGAATCTCACCTAGTCCTCGCCGGCGGCATCGAAAACATGAGCCGCGCCCCGTTCCTCCTCGAGGGATGGCGCGGCCGGACTGGCCGACCAACAACTCTGCTCGACAGTCTCTACCGGGACGGTCTGCTCGACAGCTTCGAGGGCATCCACATGGGTCTCACCGCCGAGCGCCTCGCCGACGACTTCAGGATCAGCCGGGACGCCCAGGACGCCTTTGCCCTGCAGAGCCAGCAGCGCTATTGGGAAGCCCGGGACTGCCTGGCCGCCGAGGTCATCCCGCTCACCGTCGGCGGCGAACTCTTCGACACCGACGAGCATCCTCGCCAGACCAGCCTTGAGAAACTCGCCTCCCTCAAGCCAGCGTTCAAGCCCGACGGCGCCGTCACCGCCGGCAACGCCTCCGGTCTAAATGACGGCGCCGCGATCGTGCTCGTGGCTGGCCGGGAATGGGCCGACGAAAACGGGCTTGCCTACCAGTTCGTGCTCCGCGGCTTCGTCAATGTCGGCCTCGATCCAGGGCGAATGGGACTCGGCCCCGTCGGCGCCATCCGCGGCCTGTGGTCGAAGTTCGGATTGACCGCCGACAAAATCGATCTCTACGAAATCAACGAAGCCTTCGCCGCCCAGACCCTGGCCGTGCTCCAATCCCTGGAAATCCCCCAAGAATCGGTCAACGTCAACGGCGGCGCCATCGCCCTCGGCCACCCCCTCGGCGCCAGCGGAGCCCGTATCCTGGTGACCCTCCTCCACCAGATGGCGCGACAGGACTCCAAAAAGGGCATCGCCTCCCTCTGCATCGGCGGCGGCATGGGAATCGCCGCCCTCGTCGAGGCCATCTAGCCTCCCCGCCCCCGCCGGCCATCGGTACGTAGCTCCCGTCACCCGCCCGTCACTCGTGGACCGGTACACATCTTTTCGGAGGGCACGACTACCCGAACAGCCTCCTCCTCATGAAATAACCATCGCCGCGCAGCGTCCCGCCGCCCGCCCCGCCGCCATCACTGGGGCCGCCTTGAACGCCGAACGCAAACGCCTACGAGAGGCCGACCAGGGCAAGCTCCCCTGCAAGCGTTGGGGTCCATAGCTCGGGGAACGCCAGTGCAGCACCGTCCGCAAGGACTACAGCCCCGACGGCAGCGCATGGGGGTACTTCCCTTACGAACATTCCCGCAGCCGCGCCTATCGCTGGGGCGAAGATGGCCTCCTAGGCATTAGCGACGAGCGCCAACGACTCCGCTTTTCAGCATCCCTCTGGAACGGCCTCGACCCGATGCTCAAATGCAGCCTCTTCGGCCTTACCGGCCATGAAGGCAACCACGGCGAGGATGACAAGGCCAATAATGGCAAGAGCGGCAACAAGGGTAACAACGGCAACAACGGCAAACCTGAATAGCCCGCCAGCCTGCCCCTGTTGCTAGCCCGGCCGCGTCCCGCCCGTCCTTCTTCTCAGTCCGGTCTTGCTCAGCCCGCCCGACAGATCGCTAGGAAAGCTCGAACTCCGACGCGCTAACGTCCATATCAGCCGAACCCGCCTCCAGGCGTCCGTGCCCTATGCCACTGCGTTATTCCGCGCGATCTCTCCCAGCCAGCTCGCGCTCGGTTTCGGTGTCCGCTCCTGCGTCTTCCGGTCCACCGCCACAATCCCAAACGTCGGCTTGTATCCCATCATCCACTCAAAATTATCCAGCAGAGACCACTGGCAATAGCCCCGCACTTTAATTCCGTCCTCCAGGCACCGTCGCAGGCCCGCCAGCGCCTCACCCAGATATGCGATCCTGCGTGTGTCGTCATCCGTGCCGATGCCGTTCTCCGTGACAATTGCCGGCAAACCCGTTATCGCCACCCCGTGTCGGACGCATGCTTCCACACACTGAGGCCAGAACTCGTAGCCCATTTGCGTAGTCTCGAAACCCTCTTCCGGCGGCAATATTCCGTCCGGCCCGTATCGGCTCCGCGAATAGCACTGCACGCCGATGAAATCGCCATCCCCGGCCTCGCGCAGGTACAGGTCCTGGATCTTTTCCCGCTTCGCCTCCATCATTTCCTCCCCTCCCTCCTCTGCCTGGTAGTCCGACATCGCCACCGTCATCCCCACCGGCAGGTTCGGCCGCACCGATCTGATCGCCTCCACGCCGGCGTGATGCGCGGCCAGCACCACTGGCTCGATCGCTTCTGCCTCTCCTACTAAGAACGCGCTAAACCGATCGCTGCCGCACGTCCGCGCCGCCGCCGCCAGCATCCCGTCAATCGCCTCCGCCGGCAGGATCGTCCCCTTGAACTCGGCGATCAACGCGCTGATGTTTAGCTCATTGATGGTGCAGACATGGCTGATCAGGTCGCCCAGGTGGCGCGTCACCCGCTCCGCGTACTCGCCAAACCACGCCGCCGTTGCCATCTCCGCCCAGCCGCCTCCGGCCGCTACCCAGCGAGGCGACGCGAAGTGGTGATAGGTCACTATCGGGCTAATACCGTGCCGGTGACACGCTTCCAATACTTGCCGGTAATGGTCCAGCGCCGCCGTTGAATACAGACCATGCTCCGGCTCTATCCGCGCCCACTCCACCGAGAATCGGTACGCGTTAAATCCCAGCCCAGCCAGCATCTGGATGTCTTCGTCATACCGGTGATATTGATCGCAGGCGTCCCCCGACGCCTCGGCGAAAATCGTCGGCTCCACATGCTCCATCACCCAAAAATCCGACTGCGTGTTGTTGCCTTCCACCTGGTGTCCCGAGGTCGACGTTCCCCAGATGAAATCGTCGGCAAATTGATAACTCATTTCGTGTCGCAATTCTCCATATCTGGTGCCGAACCGTGCCCCTATTTATCCCTTCGCGGTCTTCGTTCCGGGTCCGTCCCTATTCCACCATCCCCGAGCGGATCTCGTGGTGCCCCTGCACGCCCAGCACATTCTTGCCCCGATTCTGCAGCGCGTGATCGCCTATCGCTCGCCGCACGAACATCGGCATGGCCGCCGACTCCGCCCCCGGCCACGCCGCCCCGTAGTAGATCGAACCGAACCGCCGGATCATCTCGTCCACCAACGCCAGGTTCTCCGCCGCCACGTCGTAGGTCTCCGTCGGATCGGTCCGCAGGTTGTACAGCTCGTGTCGCTCCCCGGGCGGGCGCACGACCAGGCTCCAATCGTGATCGCGGATCACCCTGTCCAGCCCGTCTCGGTAACCCGTGATCACCACCTGCCGGTGCTCCTCCTCCTCGCCTTCGATCACGGCCTGGAGACTTCTCCCCGGCAGATCCAGCGCGTTCGCGCCCAGCCCTAGGAGATCCAGCATCGTCGGTAGAAAATCGTGAAACTGCGCTATCGCCTTCACCCGCCGGCCTCCATGCTCGCCCCCGGGTAGCCGCACCATGAACGGCACCTTCAGGATTTCGTTGTACAGCCGATCCACCCCCTTCAAAAATTTGCCATGCTCGCCCAGCGGCATCCCGTGATCGCCCATCAACACCACGATCGAATCGTCGTAATAACCTTGCTCCCGAAGCGTTTCGAATACCCGTTCCAGCGCCGCATCCACGCTCGCCACCTCCCCCGCGTACATCCCTCTCAGGTGGTGAATCTCCTCCGGCGACGCCCAGTCCGCCGCCATTCCCCCCATCGGTAGCACCAACCGCGGCCCCGTGTACGTCGGATCGGTGTACGTGTCGAATTCCACCGGCGGGTCCCAGGGTTCGTGCGGATCAAACGAGTCCATCCAGAAGAACACTTTTTCGTGTCCGCGGTTGTCCTCCAGCCACCGGACCGTGTGATCCGCCACCTGCGGGGCGAACCAGTCGTCCGCCTTTTTGAACCCGGTCGTGTTCGTCAGGAACTGCGCCACCCGCGCCCGTCACTCATCGTTGTAGTTGGAGTTGACATAATTATCTAGATCCAGCGCCGGCGGGTGCGATCGCCACAGATCATATTCTTGCCCTCGCACCCACTCGTAGTAGTGGAACGCCCGGTGGTAATTTATGTTCGGCGCCCGGTAGTGATACGTGTCCGAGACGATCCCGCACACGTATCCGTTCGGCCCCAGGATTTCCGAAATGCTGATGTCCGTGTCCGTCAGCGGTTGCCAGGGCCGGCTCACCAGCGTTCGCGTGCCCGTCATCAATCCGGCCCGAGCCGGAATCGTCGGCAGCGCCTCCGGGTACATGTTTTCGAACACCACGCTCTCCGCCGCGAACTTATCGATGTTCGGCGTCCGGCACGCCGCAATCCCGTCAAACGCCGGCCTGGCCCCGTGGTAATGGCTCACGTGATCCTGGCGCAGTGTGTCGATCATCAGGACGATGAGATTCAACAGCCGGGCTCCAATCTGATTGCTCTGGTCTCATTATGCCGTCCGCGTGCGGCCGGCGCTGCCCGGCCTTCTCCGCGTACACTGCCGGTGCGGTGGCGGTGGTGGGGCCCACGGTAGATGCGCATGAACAGACATTCCGATAAGGAAGGGGCGGTCAACCATGTCCAGCGAAATACATGAGCTCCCGGCCTATCTCGACGGCCTGCTCAGCTACCTGGAAAAGCCCCAACGAACCGTCGTTGGCCTGCATTCCGGCACCTCCGCCGACGGTCCCGGCGCCGTCGTCACCCTCGTCTCCGGACACGGCCAGGCCACCGAAATCGAAGTGGTCGCCACCGAAAATTACGAATACGAATCACCCCTACGAGAGCGTATTTTCGACGTCTTCGCCCGCGATACCGGATCGCTCGACCGCGTCGTCCAGGCCGACAACGCCATCGGCGAATTCTTCGCCGCCGCCGCCCACCGGATCGTGCAAAAGGCCAGCCTCACCATGGACGCAATCGATCTCATCGTGTCATCCGGCCAGGTTTGTTACCAGGTCATCGAGGGCCAGCGGGACGAACATCGTTGGCTCGGCGACGAGGCCATCACCGCCTTCCTCGACCTCGGCGCCGGTGCTTTCATCGCCGAGCGCACCGGGGTGACAACCATTTCCAACTTGCGCCAGCGCGACATCGCTGCCGGCGGCTTGGGCGTCCCCACCGTCTCCTACGGCGACTGGGTCCTGTTCGGCCACCCGACCATAAACCGGGCCATCCACAACATCGGCGGCATCGCCAACCCCACCGTCATTCCCGCTGGCGCCTCCCTGGACGATATGTTCGCCTTCGACTCCGGACCCGGCAACATGATCATCGACGCGCTCGTCGGTTGGATGACCGACGGCAAAATGGCCTTCGACGACGGCGGCGCCATCGCCGCCCGGGGGGCCGTGCACGACGGGCTCCTGTCCGAGCTCATGCGCAACCCGTTTGTCCGCCAGGACCTGCCGAAGGGAGCCGCCCGCCAGCTCTTCGGACACGAGTACTCCGCCGGCGTCCGTGACCGCGGCCGCGAGCTCGGCCTCGGCGACGAAGACCTCATCGCCACCGCCACCGCCTTCACCGCCGAGTCCATCGCCTACGCCTATCAGGAATTCGTCCTGTGCCGGGCCCCCATCGACGAAATTCTCCTCGCCGGCGGCGGCGCCAAGAACATGACTCTCACCAACATGCTGCGGCAACGCCTCGATCCCATTCCCGTCGGGACCACCGATGATATTGGTATTCCGGTCGACGCCCGAGAGGTGCTGACCATGGTTGTGATAGGCAACGAGACCGTGCATGGCGGCACCGGAAACGTCCCCAACGCCACCGGCGCCTCAAAGCTGGTCATCGCCGGCGACATCACCCCCGGGCGATCCGGCCGCCTGCCCGTCCGCTAGTCCGTCGTCCGCTCCGCCGGCTCCTGATCCGGGGTGGAAGCCACGTACCCCACCCCCGACCGGGTGATGCACCGGCGTCCCCGTGTCCTCCTCAATCTTTGCCCGTAGCCTGCTCATTGCCACCCGCACCAGCAGGTTGTCACCCACGTACTCCGGTCCCCAGACCTCGCTCAACAGTTCGTCAAAAGTCATCACCCGCCCCGCGTTCGCCGCCAGCAGTCCGGTTTCATCTTCCAGCTATCCTCGCAGGTCGATCATCGCCAGATCGACCTGCTCCCGCCATGCCGCATCCAGCGCCGGACCCAGTCGGGCGTGATGCCTCAAGATCGGTATATGTCCCAGATCGCGTCCGACGGTTCGTCGGAATATTCCTTCCAAGCTCAGGTCATCGCTGACCAGCAGCGCCGCGCATTCGCTCGGCTTCGGACCGTATTTCACCGCGTTAGGCCCGTGCTTGCTGACCTGCGGATTTCCTGCGCGACGGTACCGTGCTTACCCAAAGCCGTGGCGTTTCCCCTGTTTTTGACGCCGCTATCGGCGTTTTCTTCCCTTGTCCGGCAAAGTCTACGCAACGCGCATTTCCAGGAGGTTTCAAACACCCGCCGAATGCAGTAACCATCCCGATACAGTTGGGTCACTTTCGCGTTACCAGGCGCGGCCCGCTTCAGACGGTTTGATACTTGCTCAGGCCGGCGGCGCCCGCCATCTGGGACGCTAGGGTATTGTTTCTGCCCGTGGACACTGAGGCCTACAAGCAACTTCGGCGGGTTGAAGACAATCATTGGTGGTACCGGTCCGCCCGTGAGCAGGCAGGCCGTCTAATCGATAAATTCTGGCCCTACCGGCCCCGTCCCACCCGCGTGCTGGACGCCGGCTGCGGCACCGGTGGCACCACCGCCTGGCTGGGTCGTTTCGGCTCCGTCATCGGCATCGATCCCCATCCCGACGCCCTCCTGGCCACCAGTGCCCGCGGCATCCCCGTCGTGCGGGCATCCGCCGATGCCCTGCCCTTCCGCGATGACTCCTTCGATCTGGTTACCTCCTTCGATGTCATCTATCACGCCCGCGTCCAGAGTCCGCAGGCCTCCCTTCGGGAGATGCGCCGCGTCACCCGCGCTGGCGGTCGCCTCCTGCTTCGTGTGCCCGCCCTTCCCATCCTGGAAGGACCTCATGACCGCTTCGTCCACGGCGTCCGTCGCTTCCGTCTTGGCGAGTTACGCCACGAGCTGCGCCTGGCCGGTTGGCGGGCTGGTTGGGCCGGCTACGTAAACGCACTTTTGTTTCTGCCTACCCTGGTCGCCCGGCTCCTTCTTCCCGCCTCTTCCGGTGGTGATCTCGATCGCTCCGCCCGCTTCGGTAGCGTCCTTCTGGGCATGCAGCGGCTGGAGACCCGTCTCCTGGGCAGATTGACCCTGCCTATAGGCACCTCCTTACTCGCCCTCATGGAAAATCCCCACCACCCCGGCTCCCCCGAGTAGTCCTCGACCGGCCCCCGTCTATGCCTTCCCTTCCCGCCCCGGTTTCTCGTTTCGTCAGGTGGTGCGGCTGGCATCTCAGCGCGAGCATCAACGGCGATCGCCTGGCCATCGCCTTCGTCATCCTGGTCGTCCTCACCGCCTTCTCCCCGGCCTGGGCGCGCGGCGAGCTCTTCTACGAATCCGACACCCTCACCTACTACGCCCCGTTTTCCGCCTACGCCACCGAAACCCTCGGCAACGGCGCTCTACCTCTCTGGAACCCCTACGTGTATATGGGCTACCCCCAGTTCGCCGACGGCGAGACCGGCATCCTCTTCCCGCTGCACTTCATCACTCTGGCGACCGGCCACGTCGAATGGTTGCTCCTCTGGGGTCCCGTCATTCGCTCCATCCTGTCAGCCCTAGCCGCCTACTGGTTCGCCCGTTCCTTGCGCATTTCCCCGGCCGGCGCCGCCCTCACCGGACTCGCCTTCGGTCTCGGCAGCTTCGCCGTCGCCCAGCAGCACCATCTCAACGTCGCCAACTCTGTCTTCGTCCTCCCTGCCATGCTCGCCGCCGCCGAGCGCGCTTTGTCCGCCGTCTCCGCCCGTAAGCGACTGGGCTGGTTCGCTCTCGGTGGCATCTTCTTTGCCCTCGCTCTCGTCGGCGTACATCCCCAGATCGTCACCATCGCCGGCCTTGGTGTGGCCCTGCATTTGTTTCTCTCCCTCGCCACCGGTCGCTGGCGGGCCACCATTCCCGGCTGGCGGTCGCGGGTCGGCTGGGTCATCGGTGGCGGATTGATCATGCTCCTCGCCGGCCTCGGTCTCGGTGCCCTCCAGGCCGTCCCCCTCTACGAGCTAATCACTCAATCCCTGCGCGGCGTCACTCTCTCCGAGGTCGAGGCTTCCCGCTTCGCCGTCCTTCCCGTCGCCACCGTGCAGCTCCTTTTCCCTGGGATATTCGGGTCTGGCGAGCAATTCTGGGGCGCTTGGAATCGCTGGGAGACCGCCCTTTACCTCGGCGCCCTGCCGCTCTCCCTCGGTGTCCTCGCCTTTCTGCGCCGTCCGGTCCGCCGTGTCGTTTGGGTTCTCGCTGCCATCGCCGTCCTGACTTGGCTGTTCGCCCAGGGCTCGCACGGTCCCACCGGCCTTTACGATGGCCTCCGCCAGATACCCGGCTTCGACCGCGCCCGCGCTCCGGGCCGCTTCACCCTCATCGTAGTCATGAACCTCGCCGTTCTCGCCGGAATCGGCCTTGACTCCCTCCGCGCCCGCCGCCTGAGCTGGCGCTGGCCCGCCGGAATCGCCGCCTTCCTGACCCTTACCTGGCTGGCGTTCCTCGCCTTCAACCTCCGTCTCGACTCCGACCCCGGCGCCCGTTTCGCAGCCGCCGCCTGGGCCGACCGTCTCCCCGGCAGCGCCGCTCTCACCGCCGCCCGACCCTCTGACGAATTGATAATATCCTCCACCGATCCGTGGATTGTCGGAAATTGGCTGCCCGCCCTCGTCGCGATTCTGGGAATGACTCTCATCGCCGTCCTCATCCGCCGGCCAAACTCACCGAACCTATTGACTCCCGCACTCCTCATCCTGACCTCCGTCGAGCTGATCTATTTCGCCGCCACTTTCCACCCCCGGTTACCCGTACAGACCGTATTCGATCCTCCGCTCGACCTTGGCGCCGCCTCCGAGCCCGGCACCTTTCCCCGCACTGTATTGCTCAACGACATTCTGGACGGCTCCAACTATCTCCTCACCTCGGGAATTGCCGAATCCTCCGGCTACGCCTCCCTGGTCCCCCGCCGCCAGACCGCCCTCCTCGAAGCCTGGTACCGCGATCCCGCCCGCTTCTCGCGGCTTCTCGGCGCTACCCGGGTCTTCTATTCCACCGACTCCCAACGCGGCTTCGATGTCCATTTCGCCAATGCCTACGGCGTCTCCCACTCCATTCTGCGCCCCGCCGCCGTGCTCGATTCCGGATCTCCTCCCGTAGATGGCCTCATCGACCTCTCCGGTTCCTTTCCCAACCGCCTCCTCGCCATCGTCTCCATGGACGGCGGCACCGACGTTCTCCAGGGCACGACCGTAGCCACCCTCTCCTGGCTGCGCGACGAAAACGTCGTCGCCACCACCGAATTGCGAGCCGGCCTGGAAGTCTCCGAACGCACCGGTTTCGGGGCCCTCGCTTTCCGCGCTCCTACCCATTCCGAGGCCGCCGGACCGACCATCGTCGTAGGCGACAATCGCGACAGTCTTTACCCCCTCGTGCAAATAGCCGCCCCGTCCGACCTCCCTGTGGACGCCGCCGTATTCCAGGTCGTTCGAGACGGCCCGCGACTGACCCTGCACGGCCTCGCTCTGGTCGAGCAAGACAGCGAGCCACGCCCGCTCTGGATTCCCTCGCTCGCGACTTCCGGCGACGACCGCGAACTCCTGTTCGGGACATTCGATCCCGGCGCTCGCATCCAGCTCTACACTCGCGTCCAGCTAGCCACCGGACCTGACAACGCCCTCGCCATCCTCCACCGACGAGATCCCGGCTACCGATTCCGGCCCGTCGTCGAAGCCGGCGACTGGGCCCCCGGCCTCGCCCCCTCTCTTCTCGGCGGCACCGACCCATCTCCCTCCAGCGCCCTCCTTACCGGTGAGACCGCCACCCGCCTGGTCGTCCGCACCGACTCAGCCGCACCCGGGATGCTCGTCATCCGCGACGCCTACGATCGAGGTTGGAAGGCCCGCGTCGACGGTATTGAAGCTCCCGTCCTCCCCGCCGACCTAGCCAGCCGCGGAGTCCCCGTCCCCGCCGGCAGCCACGAAGTAATTCTGGAATACGACCCACCCGCCCTGCGCCTCGGAGCCATCATCTCCGCTGCCACCCTCGCCCTGCTCACTCTCCTTGGACTGTTCCTCTGGCGCTGGCCCGACCTGCCCCGTCTACTCCACCGGAACTAGCTCCCGCGAAACTCGTTCACCGCGCCGATCACCTCCTCGACCTCACCGTCCGTCATCTCCGGATACATCGGCAGACTCAGCACTTGAGCGCAACATCGCTCCGTATTCTCCAACGTCCCCACCACCCGACACCTCCCGTCAAACGCTCCCTGCCGGTGCATAGGCCACGGGTAATGGATCGCCGATCCGATTCCGCGCTCGGCGAGGTGGGCCCTCAAACCATCCCGGTCCGGCGTCCTAATAACGTACAGGTGGTACACGCGCCCGGACCCGTCCGCCGGCGTCCTCACCGTCTCCAGCCCCTCCCCGTACCTCGCCGCGATCGCGTGCCGCCGCTCATTCCAGCGCTCCAGATAGGGCAGCTTCACCCTGAGAATCGCTGACTGTAGCTCGTCCAATCTCGAATTTCGACCCTGCTCGTCCGACCGATACGCTTCCCCCATCCCCCCACCCCGCCACCGGCGCACCGACTCTGCCACCTCCGGGTCATCCGTCACCACCGCCCCCCCGTCCCCATAGGCTCCCAGATTCTTCGTCGGATAAAACGAGAACGCCGCTACCGCCCCTGCCTCTCCTCCGCCCGCCACCGCCCCTCCC
>CAUYYU010000025.1:0-13486 GCA_963577415.1 Chloroflexota bacterium | reverse complement strand
AGGCGACGAAGGTGGGGGCGACGGCGGCGGAGATCTTCGAGGTCGGGCAGCGAGAGTATGCCGCGCAAGGATTCGCGGATGAGTGGAAATTGCATCACCAGGGCGGGGCGGCGGGATACGGCTCACGGGAGTATTTCGCCGGGGGCGGGCACGAGTACCCGGTGCTGGCTGACCAGTGCTTCGCGTGGAATCCGTCTATTAAAGGAGTGAAGAGTGAGGATACGATTCTGGCGACGGAAACGGGGCCGGAAATCTTGACGGTGACGGCGGACTGGCCGAGGATGCCGACGGAGCGAGGGATCGAGCGGCCGGCGATCCTGGTGCGGTGATGGGGCAGATGGTGGTGGCACGACGGTCTTGGGAGAGGGTCGCGAGCGATATTCTTGATTGTTCAACACAGGAGGATCGATGTCCGTAAATCCGTTCACGCTTCCAGGCGAGTGGCTGAAGGGGAACACCCATTGCCACACCACTGAGTCGGACGGAGAAAAATCTCCGGAGGCGGTGGCGGATTGGTATGCCGGGCATGGCTACGATTTTCTGTCCATCACCGACCACCGCATTCTCACGAGCACCAGGGAGATCGAGCGGGCGGGGATGATAGGGGTGCCGGGGATGGAGTTGAACGGCTGGGACGACGCGAGCGACTGCGAATATCACATGGTGGCGCTGGGGCTGAAGAACGTGGAGGTCGCGCCGCCGGGCCGGTCGTTGCAGGAAGCCATCAACCTGGTGAAGGATGACGGGGCGGCGACGATACTGGCGCACCCGTACTGGCTGGGATACGAGCCGGAGTGGTTGGCGCCGATCAAGGAGCTTGACGCGCTGGAGATGTTCAACGCGACGTGCCAGTTGCTGAACGGGAAGGGATATTCGCCGCAGATCATCGACGGGCTGCTGGCACAGGGGATGAAGTTCACGCTGATCGCGGCGGATGACGCGCACTGGCGGAGCGCTGATTCGGGTAAGGCCTGGTTGCAGGTGAAGGCGCAGGAGCGGGACGCGGCGGCGATCGGGGAAGCGGTGATCACGGGAGCGTTTTACGCGACCCAAGGGCCGGAAATATACGATTTCAGAATCGAGGAGAAGCGGGTGGTGGTGAAGACGTCGCCGGTGGCGGAGGTGCGGTTCACGTCGTGGCGAAAAAAGGGTCAGGTGGCGCGGGCGGAGGATGGGGAGCAGACGGAGTGGGAGGTGGCGCTGAGGGGCGGGGAGAAATACGTGCGGCTGGAGTGCGTGGCGGCCGACGGGAGCATGGCCTGGTCGAATCCGATTTACGTCTGATAATCAGGCGAGCTGACATGCGGCAGAGGAACTGACATGGACATGAAAACGGTGGTCATCACCGGGGTGAGTGGCTATATAGCCTCGCAGCTCTTGCCGGTGCTGGCGGAGCGCTATGACCTGCGGCTTCTGGACGTGCAGAGCGCCAACCGGGACGGCGAGGAGGTGGCCGGGGTGAACATCGTGCGGCTGGAAGATCCCGACCTTGAGGCCTATCGGGAACACTTTCGGGGGGCGGACGGGGTGGTGCATCTGGCGTACAACAAAGGTGGGGTGCAGGGATTCCAGGGACGCGGGTACGAGCAGGAGCGGGTAAATCTGGACATGGCGCAGCACGTTTATCAGCTGGCGATGGAGGAGGGGGTGAAGCGGGTGGTGGTGGCGAGCTCGAATCACGCGGCGGACTGGTACGAGCACCAGCTGCGGTCGCGGGAGCTGGAGATGCTGGGTCCGGAAGCCCCGAGGCTGTCGGACAACTGGTACGGATGGGCGAAGGCGGCGTACGAGCTGATGGGATTCATGTACGCGACGGGCTCGCAGGGATCGCCAGTGGAGAACGTGCAGATGCGGATAGGGGCGCCGAGGCCGATCAAGTGGGCGGACTTTGGGCCGGAGGACATCACCGGCTATAAGCGGGACCTGGGGGCGTATATCAGCCCGCGCGATCTGTGCCAGCTCTGCGTGAAGTCGCTGGAGGCGAATGACATCCGTGACGAGCACGGGATTCCGTTCCAGGCGTTTTATGGGGTCTCGGACAATGCGCGCGCTTTCTGGTCGCTGGAGAACGCCCGAAAAGTCATCGGGTACCGGCCGGAAGATGATTCCGAGGTGAGGTTCGCAGACGAAATTCGGGCGGCGCTGATTGAGACGGGAAGCACGGGGCGGCTGTAGGGACTTGCCGCCGGTAGCGATTTCGGTCGATCTCCGCGGGCGGGTGCGGCGCATCGCGGAGGAGGCGGCGGTAGCGGCCGATCCGGCTCCGGCCATCAGGCGGCTGGTCCGGGTCGAGGATGGAACGCTGGTGGCGGGGGATTGCCGCTATGAGCTGCGTAGATTCAAGGAGATTACGGTGGTTGGGGCGGGGAAGGCGTCGGCGCGGATGGTGGCGGCGGTGGAGCAAGTACCGGGCCTGGAAGTGGGGGGCGGGCTGGTGGTGGTGAAGGACGGCCACGGGGAAGCGACCCGGCGGGTGGAGATCGTGGAGGGGGCGCATCCGAAGCCCGATGAACGAGGAGCGGAGGCGACTCGGCGGCTGCATGCCGCCCTACGACGGGCCGGCAAGGAGGAGTTGATAATCGCGGTGCTGTCGGGTGGGGGCTCGGCGCTGCTGCCGGCTCCGGCGGAAGGGATAACGCTGGCCGAGCTGGGGGCGACTACGGAGCTGCTGATGCGGGCAGGCGCCGACATCAAGCAGCTGAACTCGGTGCGGAAACACCTCTCGCTGGTGCAGGGTGGGCAGCTCGCGCAGGCGGCGGCGCCGGCGACGGTGCTGGTGCTGGCGGTGTCAGACGTGCTGGGGAATCCGCTGGATGTGATCGCTTCGGGCCCGTTCGCGCCGGACCCGACGACTTTCGCGCAGGCGTTGGCGGTGCTGGAGGGATTTGAACTGTTGGAGACGGCGCCGGCGGCGGTGGTGGCCCGGCTGCGGGCGGGCGAGGACGGTGAGATCGATGAAACTCCGGGACCGGACGACCCGGCGTTTGGAGGAGTGCGGCACCTGATCGTGGCGGACCTGGCGGTGGCGCTGGCGGCGGCGGAACGGCAGGCGACCCGGGAGGGGTTCGACGTGCGGATGGAGCCGGCGGCGATCGAGGGAGAGGCGCGGGACTTCGGCCGGCAGCTCGGAGGCATGGGCTGGGAGCTGGCCGGGGATCGTCCCAGGGCGGTCATCTTCGGCGGAGAGACGACGGTGACGGTGCGAGGGTCGGGAAGGGGTGGGCGCTGTCAGGAGATGGCGCTGGCGGCGGCGATCGCGCTGCGCGGGGTGCCGGGGGTGGGGGTGATGGCGTTTGGGACGGACGGGACGGATGGGCCGACGGACGCGGCGGGAGCGATGGTGGACGGCGGCACGGTGGAGCGGGGGGAGGCGGCGGGGTTGGACGCCGAGGCGATGCTGGAAGAGAATGATTCCCATGAGTTTCTCAAAGCGTCGGGCGACTTGGTGATGACGGGGCCGACGGGGACGAACGTAAACGACGTGATGATTGTGTTCAACGAATGGCCGGCAATTGACGGATAACCCGACGGGGCGGGTAAGCCCGGTGGAGATCGAGGGCCGCCTGAAGTGGGCGCCGGTGACGGGTAGCGATGCGGTGCGGGTGATAGACCAGAACTGGATACAGATCGTGCGGGTGGCGATCCTGTTTGTGGCGGTGGTGGTGACCTGGCAGATTCTGGCGTGGCAGGAAACCAACTACACGGAGGCGGCGCGTGAGGCGGCGGCGCAGTATGCGGCGAGCCGGGGGCCGGTGATCGTGCTCCCGGCCGAGACCGGGGCGATATCGCTGCCGACGATCAGGCCGGCGGCTCCCCGGGAGACGGAGACGCCGGAGGAGGTGTCCGATCCGGTGGCGGCGGTCGGGACGGAGGACGCCGATACCAGCGGCCCGACGGAATACACAATCGTGACCGGGGACATTCTGGGGCAGATCGCAGATCGCTTTCGAGTACCGCTGGAAGCGCTGATGAAAGTGAACGACATCACCGACCCGGACCAGATTCAGATTGGCCAGGTGCTGAAAATTCCAAATCCCAGCCGGCAGGTGCCGGGGGGAACGGGACGGCCGGAGAGCTACACGGTGCAGGAAGGGGATACGTTGCAGGGGATCGCGGATCGGTTCGACATTGATATCGACGCGCTGCAGCGGGTGAACGGGATAGAAGACCAGGACGCGATATTTCCGGGGGCGGTTCTGGAGCTGCCCTGAAGGTTCGGAAACGGTTGCGTGGACAGGGACGATGCTTTAGTGTCGTGAACTCGGTGGCGACTATCGACGGGGCGGCAACGCTTCGGGAAGTTCGCGACCGGACCAAATTTAGCAGACTGTATCCACTGACGTAATCGAGGGAATCCCGGCATGGCGAAGAAGGCCAAGGCAAAAGAGAAGATCGCCGAAAATATCTGGCAGCGGGTAGGCGGCCGGGAGGGCGGGACGGTAGCGGCGTTCGGGGCTTCGGCGGGCACGGGCGCGGAGCGGCGCATCTGGGCCGGCACGATGGCAGGGGTCTTTGTCTCGGACGACAACGGGCTGACCTGGGCGATAAGCAACTCCGGTCTGGCCAGCCCTTACGTGCAGTACATAGCGGTGTCGCCAAATTATGAGAAGGACAGATCGCTGATCGCGGCGGCGGCGCAGGTGGGAGCGTTTGGGAGTGTCGACGGGGGGAAGCGCTGGAACCGGCTGGACTTCTGGGGGGTGGTGCCGGATGTGACCTGCATAGGGTTTTCGCCGGGGTACAAGAGCGATCGCACGGCGTTTATCGGATCGGATGATGAAGGAGTGTTTCGCACAATCAACGCCGGTCGCACGTGGAACGCGACGAACAGCGGATTGCCGTCGGAATCCAATCAGGCGATTCTGGTATCGCCCGATTTTCATTCGGATCAGCGGGTCTTCTGCGCGGTGGTGGAGCGGGGGATTTTCCGCTCGAGCGACGGCGGGCGGACCTGGGACCAGATTGGCCAGAAGAAACTGCACGGAGAGACGTTTCAGTGCCTGGCGACGACGCCGACGCTGGGGAAAGCGGGGCGGCTGTTCGCCGGGAGCGAGACGAGCGGCATCTGGTACAGCGACGATGGCGGGAAGACGTTCAAGGCCGGTTCGGGACTGGAGGGCCGCTCGGTAAACGCGATCGCGGTGTCGCCGCGGTTTGACGGTGACAAGGCGGTGTTCGCGGGGACGGGCGAGGGGGGAGTTTATCGAAGCACGGACGGGGGAGAGACGTGGGAGCTCTGCACGGCGAAAAAAGATTCACATCCGGTGCTGTCGCTGCTGGCGCTGGCGGAGCCGGGCGGAAAGACGTTGCTGCTGGCAGGGACGTTTGAGCACGGGGTGATGCGGTCGGAGGATGGGGGGGACAGCTGGAAGGACTCGAGCGGAAATCTGGCGAGTCAGAACTGGCTTTGCCTGGTGCTGTCGCCGGATTTCGCGAAGGATGGGGTTTTCCGCAGCAGCGATGCCGGCGCGACGTGGGAGGACGCGGCGGAGGGCACGGAAGCGGTGCCGGTGAACCGAATCGCCTATTCGCCGGAATTCGCCAATGACGGTATCGCCTTCGCCGCGACCGGCGACGGGCTCTACAAGACTGAGGATTCCGGAGACAGCTGGAAGCGCTGTGCCCGCGGACTGGGTAAACGGGATGTGCGGTCGGTGGCGGTATCCCCGAATTTCGCCGAGGACGAGACGGTGGTGGCGGGCGGGGTGCTGGGAGAGGCGTTCATCAGCAAGACGGCGGGCCGGAGTTTCAATGAGATGGAGGCGGGGTTTGACGGTGAGACGGTGGCGGACGTTAAGTTTTCGCCGTCGTTTGGAAGCGATGAGACGATCGCGGCGGGCACGGTGGGCAACCGGCGGGCGGCGCTGCATCGCTCGGTGGATGGAGGGAAGACCTGGAAACGGTGGGTGCAGCATGGGACGGACGCCGAATGGATCTCGTGCTTCTTCCCGTCGGATTACACTGGTCAGAACAACTCGTGGTACTTCACGGCGGAGAACCAGGTGTTCAAACCGGCGCGTCGATTTAGACAAGTGTGGTCCGGCACGAAGCCGGCGGGCACCAAGACGGCGATTCTGTCGCTGACGGGCTCGCCGGATTTTGAGAAGGAAGCGGTGCTATTCGTGGGTGGCAGCGATGGTGTGTTTCGCTCGCACGATAGAGGTCTGACGTGGGAGGACATCAACGATGGGCTGGGCAATAAATCGGTACTTCAGGTGGCGGTTTCACCAGCGTATGAGAAGGATCGACTTGTATACTTGGTGGGTCTGGGAGGTGAGATCTGGCGGTACCGAGATGTGCCGGCTTCCCGATCGCTGAAAAAGACCGAGGCTAAGAGTTACACGTAGGTGACAGGCCGAGGGCGGGCCTCTGGCATATCGGTGAGTCCGGCCGGCAACGGGGACTGAGGCCGAATTGAATTGACTGAAAGAGCAGCCGAAAAGAACGGCCGGAGACGGCTGAGCCGGCGCCGCGTCCTGGGAGCGTTGGCGATGGGAGCTACGGCGACGCTTGCGGCATGTGGGGAAGGTGGCGATGGGGGTCTGGAGCTCACCGCGTTCCAGGAGTCTCTGCTGGATTCGGGCAATATCGCGCGGGCGGCGGAGAGCCGGCCGGCGGGACTGGTGCTTCCTGACAATCCGCTGGCCGTGATGTACCTGCAGTCGCCATGGGGCGCGCAGGGGAACGATTACCGCAGTTTCATAGGCCGGGCGGGCACGGGGGGCGAGGGAGTGGTGCGGCTGAGCGCGGAGCCGATGCCGAATGTGGGTGAGCTGACCTTTGGAGAATTGCTGGCCAGCTTTCCCGAAAGCAAACCGGTGGATCTGGTGATTTTCCCGGTTTCCCGACTGGAGGATTTAGAGGCCAACGGTCGGCTGACGCCGCTGGATAAGATCTCCGATTTGAGCCACCTGCTGGATGCCGACGCGTACTGGGGAGACACGCTGAGCGCGGGGCAAATCCGCGGACGGCAGATGGCGATTCCACTGATGCTGGGGCCGTGGCTGCTGATGTACAACGGCACCCGCCTGGGCGAGTACGGGATAAAGCCGCCGGGACCGGACCCGTGGGGGCTGGATGTATTTTCGGAGAATGTGGCCAGGCTGACGTACAGCGCGGCGGGTTCGGGAAGGCCGGATGCGTTTGGCTTCGTGCAGGTGATTCCGGGGGACAGCGGGGGGACGCCGGTGCCGCCTTCGTGGGTATGGATGACGAGCGCGGGCGCCGATCTGCCGGGTCGTGACGGGGGAGAGCATGGGTTGACGAGCCCGGAAGCGATCGAGGCGCTGAAGCTGATGAGCGGGCTGGCCTATGAACAGCGCACGGCTTACACGGTGTCGGGTTCGAATCCGTGGCGGCAAATGCGTGGGATTCTGGGCGATGGCAAAAACGGCATGATGTCGTTTCCGGCCAACAGCGGCTGGTTCGTGACGACGTGGCGCAAGGAAGGCGGGCGCGCGGGCGGTTTTGACCTCGCGGCGCTACCGGGGGGGCGGGGGCACCACACGCCGACGGAGATACACATGATGGTGGGGCTATCGTCGTCGACGCGGGAACCGGAAGCGGCGATCGTGGGGCTGGGGCAGATACATGAGTCGATCGGGGATGCGATGTTCCCGACGGCGATGAAGGCGGACGTGGTGCGGATGAAGAGGGCGTCGCGCTCGATCAGGGACGATGATGTGGAAGCGCTGGAGCTGGCGCTGGGGAGGAGCCGGACGATCATTTTCACGGGGGCGGAGCGAAATCTACTGATCAACCAGTTGGACCGGCCGGTGTTCCTAGAACGAGCGGGGGCGAAGGATGCGGCGGAGGCGGCGCGGGCGGCGTTTGAAGAGGTGCGGTTCCTGGCCGGGTAAGTCGGGGGGAGTGGCGGCTAGCCGCCGAAGGTGGCGAAGCCCCAGCTGCCGAAGATGGCCATGGCGGTAACAAGGGCGACGACGACGGTGGTGAACCCCCAGGGGAAGTTGCGTTCCGGTTTTCTTATTTTCGGGGCGCGGCTCTCGGGTTCGGCCATGCGTGACTCCGTTGGTGCGGTGACATCTGAAACATAGGTGATGACGGGGTGAGAGCGCAAATGGGGAGCGGGCGATGGGCGGTGAGATGGGAGGGGTGAAGGCGGGACGCAGAGGTGTAAATAGGGCGTTGGAAGAGGCCCGGAGGCCGTGCTAAAATTCCGCCGGTGTGAGGATGTGAAAAGCTTCACGATCCTCGCAAAATGGACTCTGGTGAGGGAGATTGTGGGCCCGATAAGAGCCGCCGCTCTCGCGCTGGAGTTCGGTTTTGTAGTCGGGTCCTTCATTGTCACCGGGGTCCTACTGGGGCGATACCTGGACGGGCTGTGGGGGACTGCACCCTGGATGTTCATGACCGGGGTTCTACTAGGATTGGGTCTCAGTTTCTACGTGATGGTCTTGATCTTCAACTGGCAGCGCGAATAGTTGCTTCCTGACATTTCGATCCAGGCGGAGCCCATTTGCTACGGATGCGAATGGGAAACGCCGCTCGGGATATTCCGGCTGACAAATTCGCTGGTCATCATGTTCGTGGTGATGGCGGCGCTGATAATCCCGGGGCTGCTGCTGCGGGGACGGATATCGGCCGTTCCGGGCGGTCTGCAAAATTTCATGGAATTTCTGGTCGAAACGGTGGAGGGCATGGTGGGGCCGGGGTTGGGTAAGTTTGGGCCGCAGCTGTTTCCTTTCGTAGCCACATTTTTCCTCTTTATCCTGTTCGCGAACTGGTTCAGCCTGCTGCCGCTTGTGGGGACGGTGGGGTGGATCGAGCATCACGAAGGGGAATCGGTATTGATCCCGTTCCTTCGACCGGCCACGGCGGATATCAACATGACGCTGGCGCTGGCGGTGGGGGCGTTCATCATCATCCACTCGACGGGGGTGCGCTCGCACGGCGTGGGCGGCCATTTGAAGGCGATAGCTCAGAGTTCGTGGCTGCTACTCCCGATCTTTTTAATCATTGAACTGTTCGTACTTGTGTCGCTGTCGTTCCGGCTTTTTGGGAACCTGTTTGCCGGGGAAGTCCTTCTAGGAATCTCCGGCGCCTGGATGCCGGTAATCGGGACGGTGTTTCTGATACTGGAACTACTGTTTGGGTTGATCCAAGCTATTGTCTTTACCATGTTGACCGTTAGTTTCACCAGTGTTGCCATAGGAGCAGAAGAGCATCACTGAAATGCCTGAAGGAGGGCGAAATTGGAATTGGATTTAGCACCAATAGGTGCAGGACTGGCGATTGGTCTCGCGGGGCTTGGCGCCGGACTGGGAATCGGTCTCGGCGTGGGGAAAGCGATGGAGGCGCTGGGGCGAAACCCGGAGGCTGAAAACGCGATCCGGACGACGATGATTATCGGTCTCGGTCTGGCCGAGGCGATCGGTATCTACGGATTCTTGATCGGACTGTTCCTGGCCCTTGGCCTGGGCGGCTAGAGCCGGCGGTGATGTATCGCGGCCCGAGGTAGGCGATGATCGAGCTTTTTGACACGCTGGGAATCCTGTTCCCGAACATATTGATTCAGTTTGTGTCGTTCATCATTTTTGTATGGATCATGTACAAGGTGCTGTACGGGCCGCTGCAACGAACGCTGGAGGAGCGGCGGACACGAATCCGGGACAGCCTGCAGCAGGCCGCTGAAATGAAGGTTCAGGTCGAGGAAGACCAGAAGCAGTTCGATGAGGAGCTGCGGGACCGCCAGGACGAGGCGCGACGGGTACGCGAGGAGGCGATCCGCCGCGTGGCCGACGTGGAACAGGAAGAGTTGCATCGGGCGAGGCAGGCGGCGGAGAAAATCCGCATGGATGCCGAGCAGGACGCGACAATGCTGAAGGACCAGGCTTTGCACGAAGCGCAGCGGGAGATCGCCGACCTGGTGATCGACGCCACAAGCAAGGTGCTGGACCGGTCGATTGACGACCCGGAACATCGCCGGCTGGTGGAGGAAGCGCTGGCGGAGGTGAGAAGCCAAACTTCATGAGAAGGGATCAACATTCCGACCGCCGGCGCGTGCGCCAGTATGTCTCGGCCGTCCTGGAGACGGCCGAGGAGGGCGACGACTGGGAGGACTGGGAAGAGGAGCTGATAGCGCTGTACCGGGTCGCCACGGACGCGGCGGTGCGGGCGGTGGTCACGCGACCGGGGGCTTCGGCCGATGAGCAGCAGAGCGATTTTGACGTGATCTCCGAGGGTATCGTCGGCGATCGCGGCCGCTCGGTGGGGCACGTTCTCATCCAGGACGGCACCTTCGACTTGGCGTCGGCGTTGCGGGCGCAGTTCGTACGGCGCAGCGAAACGGAGGGTCCGATCGACCGGGTGACGGTGCGATCGGCGGTTACGATGAGCGGGGCCGATCTGGATGGCCTGCGCGAGCAAATGCAAACGCAGGGGAGACGCATGATTTTTCACGAGGAACTGGATCCAACCATCAAGGGAGGGTTTGTACTGCGCCACGGCGACTGGCGACGCGACTTCAGCGTCGAGGCCAGGCTGGACGCGCTGAAACAAGCTCTGCGTTGAATCAGACACATATGAGGACATGGCAACAAACTCAAACGACATAACCAGCCTGTTAAGGCAGCGAATCGATTCTCTGGATACGACGGTGCGGGATGTGAACGTGGGCACGGTGGTGGAGGTTGGAGACGGCATAGCCCGGATATTCGGGCTCTCGGAAGCGCTGGCGGGAGAGCTGCTGGAGTTTCCGGGCGGGGTGGTTGGGATGGCGCTGAACCTGGAGGAGGATTCGGTGGGCGCGGTGCTGCTGGGGCCGTATGCGCAGATCAAGGAAGGGGATGAGGTTCGCACCACGGGCCGGGTGGCGGAGGTGCCGGTGGGTGAGGCGCTGCTGGGACGGATCGTGAACGCGGTGGGGGAGCCGATCGACGGGCGCGGGCCAATTGATACGGAGCGGACGGACGTTATCGAAAAGGTGGCTCCCGGGGTGACGCTGCGGGCAAACGTGGACACGCCACTGCAGACGGGTATACGGGCGATTGACTCGATGATCCCGGTAGGCCGCGGGCAGCGCGAACTGATAATCGGAGACCGCCAGATCGGCAAGACGGCGATCGCGGTGGACACGATAATCAATCAGCGGGAAACGGGGGTGAAGTGCGTCTATGTGGCGATCGGGCAGAAGGCGGGCCAGATCGCGAGTGTCAGGGCGACGCTGGAAGAGTACGGGGCGATGCAGCACACGGTAATCGTGGCGGCGGGGGCGAGCGACCCGGCGGGACAGCAGTACATAGCGCCGTTTACCGGGTGCACGATCGGTGAATTCTTCCGCGACGATAGCCAGGACGCGCTGATCATCTACGACGACCTGACGAAGCACGCGTGGGCGTACCGGGAAATCTCGCTGTTGCTGCGACGGCCTCCGGGCCGGGAAGCCTTCCCGGGAGACATTTTCTACCTGCACTCAAGGCTGTTGGAGCGGGCGGCGCGGATGAGCCCGGACGTCGGCGGTGGCAGCCTGACGGCGCTGCCGGTGATTGAGACTCAAGAAGGCGACCTGACGACGTACGTACCGACGAATGTTATTTCGATCACGGATGGCCAGATATACGTGGAGCCGGACCTGTTCAACGCGGGCAACCGACCCGCGGTGAACGTGGGCCTGTCGGTGTCGCGGGTGGGCGGGGACGCTCAGACGCAGGCGATGCGGGCGGTGGCCGGCGGGCTGCGCCTGGAACTGGCGCAGTACCGGGAAGTGGCGGCGTTTGCGCAGTTCGGCTCGGACCTGGACGCCTCGACGCGGCGGCAACTGGACCGGGGCGAGCGCCTGATGGAGATATTGAAGCAGGGGCAGTACGAACCGCAGCCGGTGGAGGATCAGGTGATATCGATCCGCTGCGGTACGTCCGGGGCGGCGGACGGGCTACCGATCGAGGACACGAGCCGGTTCCTGACCGAGGTGCTGGAGTACATGCGATCGAGCCAAGCGGACCTGGTGAAGGTGATTGCGGAAACGGGAAAGCTGAATGATGATGATCTGGAGAAACTGGACGGGGCGCTGACGTCGTTCCGGAAGGATCATTTCCTGGCGAGCAACGTGGAGACGGCACCGGACGAGGCAGACTAGGAGCGTCCGTTGCCCAACGCCAGGGAAACCCGTAACCGCATAAAAGGGGTGGAGAGCACGCGGCAGATAACGCGCGCGATGCAGCTGGTGGCGACGTCGAAGATGAATCGGGCGCAGGACGCGGTGCGGGCGACGCGGCCGTACGCGGACAAGATCGGCGAGGTCTTGCGGCACCTCGCGCACGCCCTGCCCTCGGAAGACGGCCTGCATCCATTGTTTGAGGCCCGGCGAGAGCGGAATGTGGCGCTGGTGGTGCTGTCGACGAATCGAGGGCTGTGCGGAGCGCTGAACACCAATGTGGCCCGGCGGGCGCTGGAATTCGCCGAGGAGGCGGGCGCCGGGGAAGAAGAATCGGACATTTCGATGGTGGGGGTAGGGAAGGTGGGAATCCGCATGCTTGGCGGCTCGCTGCCGGTGGTGGCGAGTTTCCTGGAGGTCCCGGACCGGCCGCGGATAACGGACGTGACGCCGATCGCGCGGCTGGTGGTGGATGGCTTTGAAAGCCGGGAATTCGACGCGGTTCACGTGGTCTATCCGGAGTTCGTGAACACGCTGACGCAGCGGCCGGAACATGTGCAACTGCTGCCGGTGAAGCGGCCCGAAGCCCTGGAAGCCGGGGAGCGGAGGCCGGACTATATATATGAGCCAAACGCGGAGACGGTTTTGAACATGCTGCTGCCGCGATACGTGGAGATGTATCTGTACCGGCTGGTGCTGGAGACGACGGCGAGCGAGCAGAGCGCGCGGATGGTGGCGATGCGCAACGCCACGGAGAACGCCTCGGATTTGATAGATGAACTTACGCTGTCCTACAACCGCCAGCGCCAGGCTTCAATCACGAATGAAATGATCGACATCGCGGCCGGGGCCAACGCCCTGGCGCAATAACGGGAGAATAGCTGCTGATGGCAACCGGGCGAATCACACAAATTATCGGGGCGGTGGTGGATGTTGAATTCGACCCGGAAGGGCTGCCGGGGCTGTTTAACGCCCTGGAGGTCGACAAGCCGGGCACGGAGGAAACGATAACGCTTGAAGTGCAGCAGCACATCGGGAACAGCTGGGTGCGCTGCATCGCGATGACGCCGACGGAAGGGCTGCGGCGGGGGCTGGCGGTGGAGGACACGGGGGACGCGGTGCTGGTGCCGGTGGGGCCGGAGACGCTGGGCCGGGTGTTCGATGTGACGGGTAAGGTGGTGGACGGTGGGGAAGAGGTGGTGGCCAAGAAGCGCTATCCCATCCACCGGACGGCTCCGACGGTCGAGGAACAGACGACATCGACGGACATGTTCGCGACGGGACTGAAGGTGATCGATCTGATCGCGCCGTTCACGCGAGGTGGAAAGACGGGCGTGTTCGGAGGGGCGGGGGTGGGGAAGACGATCATGATCA
>CAUYYU010000024.1:0-13934 GCA_963577415.1 Chloroflexota bacterium | reverse complement strand
CCTGAGCCCGACTCCACGTCGATCAAGGTCGTCGAGAGCGCACCCGGCCGACACCACATCCGCGTCATCACCGACACTCCCGCGATCCTGGTCCTCAACCGCTCCCGTCTCCCCGGGTGGTCCGTCACCGTCAACGACTATCCATTCGAGCTGTTCACCGCCAATCGCTTCGCGGTGGCGGTCGCCGTCCCCGCCGGTGAAAGCAAGGTCCTTCTCACCTACGCGCCTCCGCGATTTGGCGACGGCCTGCGGCTGAGCCTGGCCGGACTGGCCGTTCTGGGCGGCCTCACATTCTTCTTCTATCGGAGTTCGCGTCTCGGGCGGGCCGCCCGAGAGTCCGGTAATCAGGACTCGGCCTCCCCATGAAGGTATGCCTAGTCGCCGACGCGCTCGAACCTGTGACCGGCTGGGGTTGTTATGCCGGGGAGATCGCTCGCCGTCTCATCGCCGCCGGGGTCGATTGCCGGCTCGTGTCGCCGCTCGCCCACTGCGCCTATCCCGATCTCGCCGCCCATCCCGACCACCGCGATCTGCGATCCTTCATGTACGGCGACCGCCACTGGGCCAAGCTTCTGGCCCGCACCTTTCCCGCCCTGTGCCGCGCCACCGCCGGCTGCGATCTGGTTCATTGCCTCGTGGAGCCCTATCTACCGGCGCTCGCCCTCCTGCCGCGCCGCGTGCCCCTCGTCGCGTCGCTGGTGGGCACCTACAGCCTTCCCAGCGTTCACCCGGGACCCGAGCGCCGTCTCATCCAGCGAGCCTATCGCCGGGCCCGCGGCTTCATGTCCATCAGCGCGTACACCGCCCGTCGCGTGGCCGCGGAGTTCCCGGTCACGGACGTGCGGGTCGTGCCCCTCGGCGTCGATGTCGCCGAATTCCATCCGTCCCGTTCCCTCCCCCACCGGGAGGACAAACTCCTGCTCACCGTCGGCATGGTCAAGCACCGCAAGGGCCTCCACATCTCAATCGAGGCCTTCGCCCGCGTCCTCGAAAAGCATCCCACCGCCCGCTATGTTATCGCCGGGCAGCTCGAACGCAGCCCCTATCTGGACCGCCTTCATGCTCAAATCCAGGATCTGGACATCGGCCATGCGGTCGAGATTCGTGGCGAGATCACCGAGGACGAAAAAATCGATCTCTACCATCGCTGCTCCGTCTTCGTCGCTCATTTCCTCAGCAGCGCCACCAGCTTTGACGGATTTGGCCTCGTCTATCTCGAAGCCAACGCCTGCGCCCGCCCTGTAATCGGCACTCGCGACTCCGGCGCGGAAGAGCCCATCCGCGGCGGCCAGAACGGTCTCCTGGTCCCGCAGGGCGATATCGCGGCCACCGCGACCGCCATCGACCGCCTGTTCTCCGACTCTGAATTCGCCCGCAAACTGGGCGCCGGCGGCAGCCTGCGGGCCCGGAAACTGAGCTGGGAAAACACCGTCGATCGCGTCCTCAGCCTCTACGAATCCGTGCTCCCCGACTGGACGCGGCCCGCCCCGGTCCTCACCACATGAGCCTTCCCCGACTATCCCCGGCCCGCTTCTGGACCCTGCTGGCTATGCTGCTCGTTTTCGTCCTGGCCGCGTCCCTGCGATTCAAACGCATCGACGAAAGCCTCACCCTCGACATCAAGCACTTCATCGAAATCGCCGAAATGCTGCTCACCAGCCGCAACTTCGATTACTACGCCGCCGTCAACGGCCACGAGTTCACCTACGCCCACCTCCCCCTGTTTCCGTATCTGCTGGCTCCGGTCCTGGGTGTCTTCCGTGCTGTGGGTCTTGAAGACCTACACGCGATCAAGGTCATCGCCTACGCCGCCGATTTTGGGGCCGCCCTCTGCCTCTACTTCCTGGTCCGCCGCCATGGCCTCGCTCGCCCCGCGGCCCTGGCGGTCATGACCATGTGGCTCTTCTCTCCACGGGTGATCGAAGCCAGCGTCGGGCAGGCACACGTGGTCTCCCTGGCCGTCCTGTTCATGTTCCTGGCTCTCCTTCGGGAAAAGTCCGGTTGGCAGGCCGGACTCTTCTGGGCGCTCGCCATCGTCACCCGCACGGAGTTCATCTTCTTGGCCGCCACCGCTGCCCTCTTCTACGCCCGCCACCGCCGGGACCAGCTACCGGCCTTCCTGCTCTGGGGCGCGGGCGTTTTCGGGGTGATCGTCCTGCCGTTTATGATCCGCGATTTTGATGCCCTCCGCTGGGCCATCTACGGGCACCTGGGCGAACGTGGAGATGGGCTGCCACTGTTCCGCGCCTTCTTTCGCGTCCTGGGCCAGCCGTTCCCCGAATTCCTCACCGGACCCAACGACTGGTTCATCCAGCTCGCGGTGCCGGTAGGCGTCGTTCTCACCCTATTCGACCGCGACTACCACCGCGCCCTTCTCAAGGTTGGAGTCATCTTCATTCTCAGTCTGATAGTGGTCCACTCCCGCTACCTACTCATGCCATTCGCGCTGGCGGCCGTTTTCGCTACCCGGCCCGGTCTCATCTGGTATTTCTTCGCCTGGTACGCCATAGACGCTCCCAATCTGCTCGACAAGGAAATCCAGCACCTGTTCTGGCTGTTGATCGCCCTGGCTTTGTATTTCGCCGAGCCCGTCCGCCGGTTCGTCGAGCGGCGCCTGCCGTCGTCCGCCGATCTTGCCTCTCCCGGTAATCCCGGTGCCCCCTGATAGCTCATCCGCCGCCGATGTCGGGCGGCGAGCCTTCGCCGGGGTTGCCTCGCTCGGACTCCGGGAAGGCGGCATGCGCATCCTGGCGTTCGCCGGCGACGTCGCCCTTTACCGCCTGCTGCTTCCTGAGGTCTTCGGGCTTGTCGTACCCATCGCCTTCATCGCCGGAATCATCAAGCAATTCAGCGATCTCGGCCTGGCGGCCACCCTGCTCCAGCGGTCCGACGAGCCCCACGAGTCCGATCTCCGCACCATCTTCACCATCCAGGCCGTCTTGGTGGTCATCGCCGCCGCGATCATCTTTGTTGCCGGTCCCGTCATCCTCGATCTCCTTGACGAGGGCTCCCCCGATCCCTGGCTGATCCGCGCGTTTTCCCTCTCCGTCCTGATCAGCGCGTTCCGCGCCGTGCCCGCCGCCATGCTCGAACGTCATCTCAACTTCGGCCGCCTGGCCGTGGCCGACGTATCCGGCACCGTCTGGTTCTACGCCGCCGGAATCGCTCTCGCCGTCGCCGGCGTCGGACCCTGGGCCCTGGTCGCCGCCCACGTCGGGGCGAGCATCGTCCCCACCTTCCTTCTCCTCTTTTTCTATCGCTGGAGACCGGTCCCCTCGATCCAGCGCGGCCGCCTTCGCCAGAACCTCGATTTCGGGGCCAAATTCCAGGGCCAACGCCTCCTGCTAATGTTCAAAGACAGCCTGATTCCCATCCTGGGACCCACCGGTTTTGGCCGCACCGCCACCGGCCTGCTCGCCTGGGGAGACAAACTGGCCCAGCAGCCGCTCATCCTCACCCAGCTCGTCGCCCGGGTCAGCCTGCCCGCCTTCTCCCGTATCCAGGCCGAAGGCGACGCCGTCGCCCGGGGCGCTCACCTGGCCATCAAATGGACCTGCCTCCTCACGTTTCCTTTCTTCGCGATAATCATCGCCTTCGCCGCTCCCATCGCCGACTTCATCTACGGTCCCGCCTGGAGCGACGCCGTCCCCGTCTTATACCTGCTGGCGGCCAACGCCGTGCTAGTCCCCATCAACGGGCTCTTGACCCCAATAATCAACGCGCTGGGCCATAGCGGCCGCCTGCTCGCGCTAGCGGCGGTGTGGGCCATCGCCGCTTGGGCCATCGCCCTCGCCCTGGTCGCCTCCGGGGCCGGGTTCGCCGCGCTGGCCATCGCGCTCGTGGTCACCCAGGTCGCGGCGCTCCTGTACCTCGCGCCACTCGCAGCCCGGCTCGCCGGCGTCAACATCGCCCGCGCTGCCGGGTTGCCCGCCGTCCTCGCCTTCGCCGTCGGACTGATCGCTTGGTTCGCCTTCCGCCTGCTGGTCACCAATCTGGCCCTGCTGCTGGTCTTCGCGGCTCTGTCCTTAGCCCTGTACGCCGTCGCCCTCTATGCTCTTGATCGCCACAACCTCCGCCACGAAGCCCGCGGCGTCCTCCGGCTACGGGATCGTGCCCCTCAGTCCGCGCCGCCGTCATGATCCAATCCCGCCCCACCGCCCTCCGGAGAAGCACTCAGTGAAGATTTTCCTAACCGGTCCCTGGTGGGACACCGGTAGCTGGACCGAATACGTCGCCGCCGGCTTCACGCAACTTGGCCACGACGTCCGTACCTTCATCTACAGCCGCGAGCTCAATTGCCCGCTCGGATTCCGGGAGCGATTCCGGCGCAAGCTCCTCGGACCGGACCGCTTCCAAATCGAACGCCTTTTCGCGAGCGCCCGCGAGGACAACATCAACTTCATGCACGGCATCGAGGAATTCACTCCCGATCTCATCCTGGTGATCAAGGGCGAGACTCTCCTCCCCGAGACCCTCCACGCCGTCAAACGTCGCACCGGCGTCCCCCTGGTGCAATGGTGCGGCGACGATCCTTTCTGGTTCCCAAACATCGTCGGCGCCTTCGGAATCTACGACCGTTTCTTCATCGCCGACGCTTCCTACATCCCGGACATCGAAAAGCACGGCTCGCCCGGCGCCGAGTTTCTGGCTCACGCCGCCGACGAAGGCGTTTACAGCCACGAGATCCCGCCGGCCGCCGAATCATGCGAGGTCATATTCGTGGGCGATTCCCGGCACCAGATGGGCCATCTGCCCGAAAACTGGCACCGCGCCGATGTCCTCGAAGCGGTGGCCCGGGCCGGATTCGACCTCGCCGTCTACGGTCGCGGTTGGGAGTCGTTGCCCGACAGCTATGCCGTCCGAGAGACCGTGCGCGGGCCGGAACTCCTGCCGGCCGGCCGGGTGGTGGCGGCCTACCGCGCCAGCCAGATCGTCCTCAACGTGCACCATCCGCAGATGATCCACGGCTGCAACATGCGCACCTTCGAGGCGGCCGCCTGCGGGGCCTTTCAACTGGTCGACGCCCGCGCGTCCCTGCCCGAGCTTTTCGATCCTCCCAACGACATCGTCGCCTACGAGTCCCCCGAACAGCTGGTCGAGCTGATCCGCCACTATCTCGACCGGCCCGACGAAAGCGCCGCCGTCGCCGAACGCGGCCGCCAGACCGTCCTCGCCCGCCACACTTACAAACACCGCGTGGACGAGCTCCTGCAACGAGTACCCGGTCTGCCGTCGTGAACCCGGACTTCCCCCCGGCGGTCATCGGACTGGCTCCCCGTCCGATTCTCCGCAGCCTGGTTCGCACCCACTTCCACCAGCCTGCCATCTGCCTGTTTCGCGCCCTGGAGCTAATGGAAATGCGCGACCTGGAATTCGCCGCTCCCATCCTCGATCTTGGCTGCGGCAATGGTGATATCGGCGACCTGGCCCTGCGCTCCCACTGGCCCGCGATCGGACTCGATCTGCTGCCCTCCGAAGTCCGCGCGGCGGTCGCCCGCGACGCCTACGCCGGCGCCACCGTCGGCGACGGCACGACTCTCCCCTTTCCCGATAGCTCTTTCGCGACCGTCGTTAGCATTTGCGTGTTAGAGCACATCCCGGACGATCTGGGCGTCGTTGCCGGGGTCGCACGCGTGCTCCAACCCGGCGGGCGGTTCATCTTCACGACTCCCAGCGAGCACTTTGAATCGGAATTGCTGGACGCCGGCGATCCGGCCGCCGTAGCCGCCGTGACCGATCGTCTGGGCCACTTCCACTACCGCTCGCGCGACGACTGGTACGCGATCCTGCGGGCGCACGATCTCCAGCCGGTCGAGCACCGCTTTTTCCTCCCCCCGTCCACCCAGCGCCGGTGGCAGCGCCTGGATAACTTCATGGTGAAACGCCTCGGCTCCCGGCGCACACTTGACATAATAAGAGGATTGCACCGTCGCAAGCTCCTGCCCCTCGGCCTTTGGTCTTGGCTATGGTCCGTGGTTCTGACGAACTCGCTCCGTCGCGTGTCCACGGGGGCGGTTGGCGGAGGCCAGCTTATCGTCGCCCGCAAGGCCGGCGCCGAAAATTCCTCCGCTCCCCATGACTGATCGTCCCCGCGTCCTTCACCTCACCCCCCGCCTCTTCGGCTATGACGGAGTGGTGGGGGGCGGCGAGCGTTACGCCCTTGAACTCGCCCGCGCCATGTCCGCCCAGGTGCCTGTACGACTGGTCGGATTCGCCTCCCGGGGTTCACGCGAGACCGACGGCCAACTCGAAATCCACGCTGAGCCCGCCCGGATGGATGTCGCCGGGCGTGGTTACGACCCGGTCAATCTCGGATTCCTGCGCCACATCCTCTGGGCCGATGTCATTCACTTCCACCAGTTCCGCTCCACCGCCTGCGCTCTGGGGACCCTGCTGGGCCGGCCTCTGCGTCGCCGCCTTTATGTCACCGATCACGGCGGCGGCGGGTCCAATCTCCTGCGGCGACTTCGTCTGGGCGGTTGGTTGCACGCCCACCTTTCCCAGTCCGAATTCACCATCGGCACGATGCCCTACGTCGGCCGTCGCCATGAAATAATCTACGCTGGGGTCGATGCCGATCGCTACCGGCCCGTCGCCGAGAAGGTCCCCGGGCGGGTTGTCTATCTAGGGCGATTGCTGCCCCACAAGGGTGTTGAACATCTGATCGAAGCCATGCCTGAAAGCGCCCACCTGTCGGTGGTAGGAAGGTCTCACGACCCGGAGTATTTCAAATACCTGCAGGAACGCGCCGCCGGCCGGCTTGTGGAATTCGTCGGTGATACCTCCGACGACCTGGTAGTCGATCTGCTCTCCTCCGCTCAGCTGCTGGTGCTGCCGTCCGTCTACGAGGACTTTCGCGGCCACCGGCAGGAGCTTCCCGAACTGGTCGGCCTGGTCCTGCTGGAAGCCATGGCCTGCGGCACGCCGGTCATCTGCACCCGGGTCGGCGGCATGCCCGAAATTATCATGGAAGGCGAGACCGGTTTCGTGATCGAGCCATCCTCCGCCCCCGCCATCGCCGCCGCTCTCACTACTTTGCTGGACGATTCCGCCCGCGCCGTCACCATGGGCGTCGCCGCCCGCCGGGACGTCCTCGCCCGCTTCACCTGGGACGCCATCGCCCGCCGCTGCCTGCACGAATACGAGCTGGACGCCTGAAAATGCGCATCGCTGTGCTAGTCGACTTCTACCCGCCCGAGAATCGTGGCGGAGCCGGTATCGTCGCTCAGCGCCTCAATCGTTACTTCGCCGCCGAAGGTCACGAAATCCTCGTCGTGTGCACCACCCGCGGCGACGCCAACGAAACTGACAGTGGCGAAGCCACTGTCGTCTCTCTGTCCCTCGATTACCCCGAGCGTTTTCGCAATTACCGGGCGATTCGCAATCCGGCCGCCCTCCCGCTGGTCCGCGAGCAGCTTCAGCGATTCCGCCCAGACATCGTCCACGCCCACAACGTCCACCACTATCTGTCCTTTGGCTCGCTGGAAGTCGCGGACGAACTCGGTCTGCCCGTTGTCCTCACCTCGCACGATTACCTCATGATCTGCTGTGGCCGGCTCACCTGCTCCACCGGTCCTACCGATCTCCGCCCTCGCCAATTGCAGTGTCTCCAGCAGCAGCGATTTCGTTACAACCCGCTGCGCCGCTCTCGCATCCGCAAGATCGTCGGCCAGACCGTCGGCCGCATCCTGGCCATCAGCGAGGTCATGCACCGCTCCTTGGCCCTGAACGGTTATCGATACATCGAGACCGTGCCGAACGGCATCGATCCCGCCGAATGGCCGGCACACGACGCATCCGATCGCCGGGTCGACGAATCCGACCGCCCGCTGGTCGTTCTCCCGGCCCGCCTTTCCGCCGAAAAAGGCACCGAAGCCCTGCTCGCCGCCGTCTCCCTCCTCCCCGCCCCCGGCCGCCCGCGCATCCTCTTCGCCGGTGACAACCCTCGCTACCAGGTCGCCCTCGAGGCCTACGCCGACCGCCTCGGCATCCTCGATCTCATTGAAATCACCGGCTGGGTCGACCAGGCGCGGATGCTCGACATCTACCGGTCCGCCGACATCGTGGTCACCCCGTCGACCTACCCCGACCCGTTCAATCTCGGCAATATCGAGGCCATGTCCAGCGCCCGTCCCGTCATCGCCTCGGCGTTCGGCGGCGGACCCGAAATCGTCCGCGACGGCGAGACCGGGTACGTGGTCGATCCCAACAACTCCCGGCTGCTCGCCGACCGCCTATCCTCCCTGATTGACGATCCTGATCTGCGCTCCCGTTTCGGCGAAGCCGGTCGCCGGCGCGTTCTGGAGGAGTTCACAATCGCCGGCCAGGCCGAGCGCGTGATGGCCGCGTATCAGCGGGCCATTTCGGACACGTGATGGCGTCCAACCGCATCTTCCTGACCTCATGACCGCCTGCCCACGGGTACTGCACGTCATCACCTCGCTCGCGGTCGGCGGCGCCCAGCGCCATCTCCTGCGCCTTATCGCCGGTCTCAACGACGAGTACGACTGCGACCTGGTCTACTTCAAAGACGACGACCTGCTGCCCGAATTCGTCGCCGTCGCCGGTGATGTCACCCGTCTGGAACTCGGCGGCCGATCCGCGCCGTTTCGCCTCTGGTCGCTCATCCGGCACATCCGGCGGGGTCGGTACAGCCTGGTCCACACCCACCTGTTGAAGGCCGATGTTTGGGGCGCCCTGGCCGCCCGGCTTTCCGGCGTCACCGTCATCAGCAGCAAGCACAACGCCGAAGCTGTCCTGCGGAATCCGGCCATCGGCGCCCTGCATGGACTGATCTCCCTCCTCAATCACCGCATCATCGCGCTTTCATCCGCCGTCGCCGAGTACATGGCTCACACCGGCCGGATAACCGGGCCCCGTCTCGTCGTTATCCACTACGGCCTGGACCCGGCTCCGGAGACTGTAGCGGGCTCCTCCGTCGTCCGCCGGGAACTAGCCATCACGCCCGATGCCACGCTCGCCCTCTGCCTCGCCCGTCTCGACCCTCAGAAGGACCACCCCACGCTCCTGCGCGCCTGGCAGCGAGTGGTCTCGGAACGCCCGGAGGCGCGCCTGCTCCTCGCGGGCGGCTCCCAGCTCGGCGGCGAGGAATACGTCGATTCGCTTCGCCGGCTCGTTGGAAGCCTTGGGCTGGATGCAAACGTCCACTTCCTCGGGGTGCGGCGCGATGTGCCCGATCTTCTTGTCACCGCCGACCTGCTCGTCATGTCCTCCCGCTGGGAAGGGCTCGGTTTGGTCTTTCTGGAAGCCATGAACGCTTCCCTGCCGGTGGTGGCGACCGGCGTTGGCGGCGTGCCCGAGGTCGTCCTGGACGGCGACACCGGCCTGCTGGTCGAGCCGGGCGATCCCGAGGCCCTTTCGGCCGCCATCATCCGCCTTCTCGACGATCCCGACCTCGCCCGCCGCTTCGGCGATAACGGCCGCGTTCGGCTTGAGAATCACTTCACGGCGTCCGCCATGGTCCGCAGCACCCTGGGCCTCTACGCCCAGATTCCGGGTACTATCGGCCCGGCCCCCTCCCGACCTCCGGACGCGCAACCATGAGCCAGCCTCGTTCCCTCGTCACCGGCGCCGCCGGTTTCGTGGGGTCCCACCTCTGCGAGCGGCTGCTCGCCGAAGGCCACACCGTCACGGGCATCGACGGCTTCACCGATAGTTACGATCCGGCCGTCAAGCAATCCAATCTGGCCACCTTCGCCGACCATCCCCAATTCACGCTCGTCTCCGCCCACCTGACCGAACTCGACCTCGCCCCGCTCGTCGCCGGCGCCGACTACGTCTTTCACATCGCCGCCCGCGCCGGCGTTCGCGGCGGCTGGGGCGATATCTTCGACGCTTATCAATTCGACAACGTGACCTCCACCCAGCGGCTGCTCGAGGCCTTCCGCCTCTCTCCGGGGGCTCGCCAGCTCATCCTCGCCTCGACCTCCTCCATTTACGGTCGCGACCCCCCGCTGCCAACCCTGGAGTCCACCGGTGCCAATCCCCAGTCCTACTACGCCATCACCAAGCTCGCCTGTGAAAAGCTCGCCGAAGCCTACCTGCACCACTTCGCCGTTCCAGTCACCACGCTGCGCTTTTACACCATGTACGGCCCGCGGCAACGCCCCGATATGGCCTTCCACATCTTCATACGGGCGCTCCTGCGGGACGAAGAAATCACGGTCTTCGGCGACGGTTCCCAGACCCGCGAAGTCACCTTCGTCCACGACGCCGTCGACGCCATCCTGCTGTCTCTCGGCGGGGACCACATCGGCCGCACCTTCAACATCGGCGGCGGCACCTACCAGGATCTCAACGCCTACCTCGCAGAGCTCGAAGCCGTAACCGGCCGCACCTTTCGCGTGCGCTCCGCTCCCATCGTCGAAGGCGACCAGCTCCACAGCCGCGCCGATGTCACCCTCGCCCGCGACGTCCTGGGCTACTCCCCGCGCTGGTCGCTCCGCGACGGCCTGCAGGCCGAATTCGACTGGCTCCGGACCGTCTATGCCGGCCCCGATCGTTAGCGTCACGCCGTCCCGGTGAAGCCCATCCGCGTTCTGCAGGTCCTGGAAGCCACCATCGGCGGCACCAAGCGCCATCTTCTCGACCTGTGCACCCTGCTCGATCCCGAGAGATTCCACATCACCGTCGCCTGCCCGCCGGTCCGCTCCGAGCCCCATGGCGACACCTCGTTCGTGTCCGATCTTCGAGAAGCAGGGATCGCCGTCGAATTTGTGCCGCTCGTCCGTCGCATCCACCCGTTTGAAGACGCACGGTCCCTCTGGAAGATGATCCGCGTCGTCCGGCGGGGACGCTACGACATCATCCACGCGCACAGTTCCAAGGCCGGGTTCATCGGAAGGCAGGCCGCCCTGCTCGATCGCCGCGCCCGGGTGGTCTATTCACCGCACGGCTTCTACTTCCTCAACTTTGAGAATCGCCTGAAGCTTGCCACATTCAGGTGGATCGAGCGCCTCGCCGGCCGCTCCACCGATGTGCTGGTCGCGCTCTCTCGCGGCGAGCAGGCGGCCGCCTTGCGCGAAAGGGTCATACGTCCCCGTCGGGTCCGGCTCGTCGAAAACGGCATTACCCACCTCGACGGTTTCCCGCGCGACGAGGCCCGCGCCCGGCTCGACGTTCCCCTGGATATTCCCGTCGTCGGCACCGTGTCTCGCTTCACCCCCCAGAAAGCCCCTTTCGACATCATTGAAGCCGTCGACGACCTGGTCCGCTGCCGGCCGACACTTCAATTCCTCTGGTTTGGCGACGGCGAGTTGCGCTTGCCGGTCGAGGAGGAAATCCGGCGACGGGGACTCACAAACAGCATCCGCGTCCTGGGCTATCGCGCCGACGCTCGTTCCCTGCTCCCGGCTCTGGATGTCTTCATGCTGGCCTCTCGCTGGGAGGGTCTCCCCTACACCATCATGGAGACTATGGACGCTGGCGTTCCAGTGGTGGGCACCGATGTCGTGGGCACCCAGGACTTCATCGATCCCGGCCGGAACGGCCTCCTGGTGCCGTCCGGCATGCCGGGGCGCCTCGCCGCCGCCGTCGACGATCTGTTGACACGTCCCGATTACGCCGCCATGATCGCGCAAGCTGCTGCGCACGATGTCGGCAGCCGATTCAATCGTGCGGAAATGGTGCGAAAAACCGCTGCCATCTACACAGAACTAGCTGGAGACTCGGTGCGTGGTTAGCCGCACCCGCAATCTCGCTCTCATTCTTTATCTCGCCGACCTGGCGATAGCCTTGACCGCCCTCTACTTGGCCGATCTCCTCCGCCACGTGCTGCCCTTCGGTTTCGGCGACACGGGCAATCTCGCCTGGGTGGACTGGCAGGAGTACCTGGCGGTGGCCGTTATCTGGGCCTTCATGCTCCGATTCTTCCGCGTCTACGAGCCGCGCCGCATCCTCACCGTGGTTGAGGAAATCCGAGTCCTCCTGCCCGCCATCACCGTCGCCTTCGTCGTGCTGTTCGCGTATCTCTTCATCTTCAAGATCGAGTTCCTGTCCCGCCTCCTCATCGGCTACTTCTACGTCATCAACCTGCTCCTGCTCCTGAACCTCCGGTTGATTCTGCGAGTCGCGCTGCATTCGAGCAGCGGATTCCGCCGACGGCTGGTGATCGTCGGCGCCGGGCCGGTCGGCGAGCAGGTCACCGATCTCCTCCGCCAGCGCCCCTGGACCGGCTACGACATCGTCGGCTTCGTCGACGATGACCAGGCCAAGCAGGGGATTGAAGTTGCCGGTCGCCCGGTCCTGGGCACCTGCGACGAGCTGGGCGCCGTCATCGAGCGGGAGCGGATCGCCGAGGTGATCGTGGCCCTCCCCGCCCATGCGTACGAGCGCATTCGTGAGATCGTCACCCATGCGGGCGACTACCCGGTGCGCATCCGCGTCGTCCCTGACATCTTCAGCATGATCAGCGTCCGCGCGCGTGCCGAAGACCTGTGGGGTATTCCCCTGATCGGCATCCGCGAACCCGTCATCACCGGTTTCGACAGCTTGGTCAAGCGCACGTTTGACATGGTCGTGGGGTCCAGCGCCCTCATCATCACCGCCCCGATCATGCTCGTCGTCACCTTCGCCATCCTCATCGACGACGGCTGGCCCGTGTTCTTCAGCCAGAAGCGCGTCGGCGAGAACGGCCGCCTATTCTGGATACACAAACTGCGCACCATGGATAAGGGCGACAGCCGCCGCGGCTCCGTCAGCCGCCGCCCCGAACCCCGCAAGACCGATGTAGACCCCCGCATCACCTGCGTCGGGCGGTTCCTTCGCCGCGCCAGCCTCGACGAGTTGCCCAATCTCTGGAACGTCTTACGCGGCGAGATGAGCCTCGTCGGCCCCCGCCCGGAGCTGCCGTGGGTGGTGGACGAATACGAGCCCTGGCAGCGTCAGCGGCTCTCAGTACAGCCCGGCATGACCGGCTGGTGGCAGATACAGGGCCGCGGTGAAGTGCCGCTGCACGAGAACGTCGAACTCGATCTCTACTACATCCAGAACTACTCGCCGCTGCTCGACCTCATGATTCTCTGGCGCACCATCTGGGTGGTCCTCAGCGGCCGCGGTGCTTACTAGCTCCCACCCCTAGACCGTGTCGAGTCCCCTTCCCCCGTACCGCCCCCTTGGCTCCGCCTTTCGCAGCCGGTCCCCGTATAGCTTCTCGTAGTACTCCTCGAAATCTCCACTGCGGGACTCCCGCCACCACCACTCGTTGTCGCGGTACCAATCGATCGTGTCCTCCAGCGCCGCGTCGAGACCGAATTCCGGCTTCCATCCCAGCTCCCGCAGGCGCGTCCAATCCACGGAGTAGCGGAAGTCGTGCCCGGTGCGGTCCTCGATATGTGTGATCAACGACGCCGGCTTTCCCAGCCGGTCCAGGATCTTCTCCACCATGTACATATTGGTGCACTCATTCCCCGCGCCCACGTTGTACGCCTCTCCCGCCTTGCCTTCGCGCAAAACCAGGTCGATGGCGGTGCAATGGTCGCGCACGTGCATCCGGTCGCGAACCTGGGTCCCGTCCCCGTATACCGGCAGCGGCAGGTCGTCGATCGCGTTGGTCACGAACAGCGGCAGCGCCTTTTCCGGATGTTGATAGGGACCGATGTTGTTTACCCCCCGGGTGATCGCCGCCTGTAATCCGAACGACTCTACCGCCGCCAGCACCATCATCTCTCCCGACGCTTTGGTAGCCGGGTAGGTGCTTCGTGGCCGCAGCTCGTCCCCCTCCTTGAACGCTCCCTCGGCTATCTGCCCGTAGACCTCGTCGGTGCTCACGTGCACGTAGCGCTCCACCCCCTGCGTCGCGGCCGCGTAGGCTAGCACCCCCGCCCCGCGCACGTTCGTCTCCACAAAGGATCCCGGATCCAGCAGCGCCCGGTCGTTGTGCGATTCCGCAGCGAAATTCACCACCCCGTCACACC
>CAUYYU010000023.1:0-14138 GCA_963577415.1 Chloroflexota bacterium | reverse complement strand
ACCCGCCTCCAGACCCAGCAGCCGCTTCTGCGCCTCCCGCGCGAGCGCCAGCTCGCCGCCGGCTGTTTCCAACTCGCGGGCCAGTTGTTCCTGCCGGGCAGGATCCACCTCCTCCAGTCGCGCCCGTAGAAGTCCGACGACCCGTTCACCCCGGGCGATCGCCAACCTGGTCACCGCTGTCAATTCACCAATTGACTCCGCCTCTTCGTCACCCCGCGTCTCCAGCACGCCCAGCTTCTCGCTCTCGCCAGGCAGGGTCTCGTCGAGGCCATCGATCTCGCCCGAAATTTCCGCCGCCGCCGCTTCGTCGATCTCCAGACGTCCAAATCTGGCCTCGATGTTCGCGGCCATCGTTTGCAGCTCGTCCGCACGATCGGCCAGATCCCGGCCGGCCTGTACCTCGGCGTTCGCCACCTCCTGCCGCGCCAGCCGATCTCGCTCTCCGGTCAACGTCGCCCGCAGCCCGGGCAGCGCCGAGGCGCTCTCCTCCGCCAGGCGTAAGGCCTCCCTTAACGCCCGGATTTTCTCGTCGAGTTTCTCCGCCGCCGCAACCTCGACTTTCAAGTCGGGCAGGCTCACTTCCACGGAATTCAGGGATTCGAGCCGGTCGCGCGACTGCTCCATTCGGTCGTCGATGACGCTCAATTCGGCGCGCCGCGAGGACAGCTCGACATTCTTGGTCTGCAACGCCTCATAGCGTGTACGAGCCGCGCCAAGCTCCGTCTCGGCGAGCGCGAACTCCTCAAACTCGCCCCGCGCCGTGTCCGCTTGCGTCTTCGCGGCCGACGCTTTGCGTTCTTCGACGCCCACGAATTCACGTCGCTCCTCGGCGACCCTCAACGCCCTTCCCGCCGTTCTGGTCGCCTCTCGTGCCCGCTCGACCGCCCGTTCCCGCTCCTCCAGCGCGGACAGCTCTTTGGTCACCTTCGCGATCGCCGCCGATAATTGCTGATCCTTCGCCTTTAGTTCGGTCCTGGCCAGGTTGGCCTTTTTTATGGCCTCTTCCACTTCAGGCCTGCCCGCCACCCGTCCTTCCAGCCCGGCCCGCTTTTCCCGGAGGCCGCCGATCCGGGCCTGCAGATGGTTGACCGGCTCCAGCAACCGGTCGAAGACCGCCCGGTAGTCCTGGGTTCCCAGCAGCGGGTCGAATTTGTGTTTGCGGTCGGCCGGCCGATCCAAAAAGTCAGCTATCAGCCGTCCCTGCGGCACCCCGACGATATTGGCGAAAACAAGCTCAGATTCTAGGTTCGTGGCCTCCAATCCCAGGTGTCGGCGCAGGAAGTTCTCGGTCTCCTCCTTCTTTTCGGCGATCGCTCCACCCCGTTCGGCGTCTCGGATTTCCAGTGCCGACGTCACCACTGTGTTGTCCCGGCGGTTCCGCCGAAACTTTCGCACCACCGCGTAGTTGCGCTCGTCCAATCTGGACTGGAAGACCACCTCGAATCCCCCGCTGCCGGCCCCCTCCCGGAGCAGGCCTGCCAGCGTGCCGCCGAGGTAGCCAAATAGCGCGAGACCGATCACTTCCAGGATGGTCGATTTGCCGGCTCCGTTCGGTCCGGAGACCGCCACCAGACCCGGACGCAGCTCGATCGTCTCGTCCACATAGCTCTTGATGTTTTCCAGGTGGACGCTACGAATCAGCACTTTGCGCCAGTCCCGCCTTCTCCAGGCGCCCGTCGAGCCAGTCGAGCAGGCTCTCGGGGTCCTCCCCCTGGAGCGCTCGCTCCTTCAGTGCCGACGCGATCTCGGCGAGCGGTTCGTCAAAGCCGAAAAAGGCTTCCACCGAGCCGAGAATCTCGTTCAAGACATCCTTCTCAATCTCCGCCCTCGTCTTGCGCAGCGCCGGCGACGCCGCGTCCACCAGTCGCCGCGGTTGCGCTTCAAGCACCACTCTCGCCACCAGCGGGTCGCGCTCATCGCGGATGATTCGCTCGATCTCGGCGGCGTCAAACAGGCTCCGCTCGAATCGCAGCACCCCGGACACGCGCAGTTCCACAATCGGACGCTTGCTGTCCCGGGGAATCTCTTCCCGCACGGTGTTCGCCACCAGGGCCTGCAGCTCGGCGGGCTCTTGGCATTTTCCCGCGTCGACCGTGAGCCGAAAGTACGCCCTTCTGCCGGTGACATCCCGGTGCCGGGCATCGTGACCACCCGGCATCGTCGGATCGATGGTCACCTCGTAGAGCCCTTTTAGCCTGCCAACTTCCCCGGCGCTCCAGTTCTCAAAGGCTCCCGAGCTGAATATCCACGGGACGTCCTCCTCGCCATCCGGGATCGCGAATTGGTGATGAATGTGCCCCACGGCCACGTAGTCGATCAGCCCGCGCAGCCGGTAGATGTCGGCCGCCGAAGCTCCGCTGTGGTTGTAATCCACCTTGTCGTCCACCCCCGTGTGCAGCATGCAGATCGAATAGTCGATCCCGGCACCATCGATTTCCCGGGCCGACTCGGTAAAGCCCTCCATGATTTGCGGCAGCCGGGCGCCGTAGTAGCCGACCCCGAAGATGCGAACCCCCTCAAAGTCGAAATAGCTGCCGTACCGGCGAGACTCGTCCCATGGTCTCAACTCGACCTCGTTGCCGCTGCCGAACACGTCCAGCAACCGCAGCAGACTGAGCTGGCTCAGGTACCAGATCCACGTGCGACCGCGCTGCCGCAGGAACTTCTCGTGATTTCCCTCGATGGCGAACACCGGGATACCGGCATCCCGCAAGCGCTTCAGCCCGGTCGACGCCAGGCTGAACGTTTCCGGGTCCACCGCCTTCTGCTCGAAGAGATCGCCGGCCAGGAGGATGAAGTCCGGCTTTCGTTCGAGGCAGTACTTGATTGCTTCGGCGTAGGCGCGGGCGAAATCCTCGGACCGCTCCTGCAGGCCGTATTGCGTCTTGCCCAGATGAACGTCGGCGAACTGGATGAATCTCATGGCAGTGAGGTTACCCTCATCTGCGAACACGACGGCTTCACGGCCGCAATACTAAAGGGATCATGATGAGCGAGACCACGCGCAGCGTCGCCATTACCGGAGGCGCCGGAAGGGTCGGGCGGCTGGTCGCCGAAGATCTGGCCGGCGGCGGCGTCGAAGTGAAAATCCTGGACCTGCCCGGAGTCGACTACGAAGGTCTGGAAGGACGGCAGGGTTTCGAAGTCCTCCCCGGTGACATCGGTGATGGCGACTACTTGCGGGCCGCTTTCGCCGGCTGTGATGTGGTCGTCCATCTCGCCGCCGTCCTGCCGCCCGTCGCCGACGAGAACCGCGAACTCGCCCAACGCGTCAACGTGGACGGCACCCGCAACGTGCTCGCGGCCATGCAGGCGGTCTGCCCGGAAGCACGGCTCGTATTCGGTTCGTCAGTGGTCGTCTACGGCGATACCCAGGCCCTGAAGCCGCCGGTCAAGATCGACACGGAGCTCAACGGCGTCGGCGCCTACGCCGAGAGCAAGATGGCCTCCGAGAAACTCATTCACGATTCGGGCCTGTCCAGCACGATTCTGCGAATCTCCGGCGTCTCGGTCGCCGATTTTCTGATGCCGCCGGACGTTTGGCCGTTCACCGCCGGGCAGCGGATGGAATTCGTCCTCCGGGAAGATGTGGCGGTCGCGGTTGCCGCCGCGACTCGGCGGCCTGAGACCGGCGGCCAAACATTCAACGTGTCTGGAGGCGATACCTGGCGAATGACCGGCCAGGAGTACTCCGACGCTTACCTGGCGACGTTCCAGATGGCCTCCGAGGATGCCAATTTCATCGAAGCGTCAACCGCATTCGACTTCTACGACATGGACGCCACCACCGCGGCGCTGGAATTCTCTCCGACTGCTTTCGCCGGATTCATCGCCGGTGTCGAAGAGGCCATCAGAAAAGCGCTCGAAGCGTAGTCGAATTGATACCTTATTCGAGGCATCGTCAGCTAGAATTAAGGCCCGAACAGTTACGGTTTTGATTTGGCGAGGTGGTTTGATGGCTCTGGTGAAGGACAATGTGGTCGCGGTGGATATAGGAGGCGATTACGCCGAATCCGGCCAGGTGTCGCGCCGGGATTTGATCGGGGTAGCCGACGGCGCTCCCAACTTCACGATGCGCGAGTTCCAGTTGTCCGCCGGCGCCGCCACTCCCCATCACTCCCATGATTGGGAGCACGAAGTGCTGATTCTCGAGGGGACGGGCGCCCTCTTGCACGGCGATACGGAGACCCCTTTCGACGCCGGAACCAGCATCTACGTCCCGTCAAACGAGCCCCATCAGTTCAGGAATACCGGCGACGGAAATCTCAGATTTATCTGTGTCGTCCCCAACGCCGGTCACCTGGCCAGCATCAGTCCGGCTAAACGAGAAGAGGCGCTTTCCCGGGCCGAGGCTTGCTAGGACGGTCGCTCCGTCCCAGGTGCGGTCCAGATGAGGGTTTGGAGGTGAGATTAGATGAGCAAGATTCTTTTCGGCTTCTTCGCCATGGTCGGCTTCGTCGTTATGGCGGTGCTGGCGCTCGCGCTCGGACTCCTAGCCTACGATGAGATCAAGCGCAAGCTGCTGGGCGACGACCCCGTCCCCCCACCCCCAGCCGGCGATGAGGGCTAAGATCGTGACATGTCTCGGGTTGTGATTCATGACCAGGCGGGATTGGTAACGATCGATGGCGATTCGCTCGGTAGGTGGTGAGGACCGGGAGACGGCCCCCGCGGCCGATCTGATTCGAGAGCGCGCTAGGGTGGCGGTCGCCGGGTCCACCGAACAGGCGGACCGGGTCGAGCGTGACATCGGCAACGCTACTTCCGTCGAATTATCCGCCGCCACCAGAAGCCGCGCCGGGCTCGGGTCGGCGGTTGTCCAGAGGGAAACAGCCACCGATAAGGTCCCGCCCCCTCGCCGATCCCGGAGCGTCCACGAGGTCGGAAAGCCCCCACCGCCTCCGCCTGTTTCGCGACCGGATGTCGCGGATACCCGCCGTCGGGATTCGCGCCGCCAGGCGCAGGTCAAGGGCTCAACTCGCGGTACGGATCGCGCGGTTGGAAAGAGAAATCGTATATTTCGCGAACAGGTGGCGGAGGCTCGCGAGCAAAAACAGATCGAGCGGGCGAACAAGGCGCAGCGCAGCCGCGAATCGTAGCCGCCTTTCCGCACCCTGATTCGCTCGGCCCGCGCTGGCGTACAATCACTAGGCCCTGCGGGCGGCGGCGGCGGCCGCGGAACTGCAATCAAGCACCGGACCTGCCGAGGGACCGGAAATAAGGGAGATATCCATGGAAGATTCGTGGCGCGGGATCATCGATCTGGGAATAATCCACCCGATGATCTATCCCGGCGTAGCCGGCGGCGATGGCCCGATCGTCGAAACCGTGACCCGATTCGCCGAGGATGACTTTTTTACCCTCCTCGAAGTCACCCGGATGAACGACGCCGCCGTCCGTGACGAGGTGCACAAGATCAGCGAGATATCAGGACTACGGCTCGGCTTCTCCGCCCAGCCCGGCCTCCTCGGAGGAGGGCTCAACCTGGCCGATCTCGACGACGCCGGGCGCAAGGACGCCGTCGCCAACATCTGCGGCTCCCTGGACCAGGCGTACGAGCTCGGCTGCGTCACCTTCGCCCTCTTCGACGGCAAGGACTCAAATGTGGGCGAAGCCAAAAAGGCCGACGCGGTGAACGCGCTCGAGACCTCACTTATGGAAATCTTCGACTACGCCGAAGCCAACGGCGACGGCGACGCCATCCCGATCTCGCTGGAGCAGTTCGACTCGGAAATCGATAAGAAATCGCTCATCGGCCCGACCGAAGACGCGGTGCGGCTGGCGACCCGCATGCGGCAGCACTACCCGTCTTTCGGGATCATGGTCGACCACAGCCATCTGCCTCTGCTGCACGTGCAGCCTCGCGGCGTACTCAACGCCGTGGGCGGATTGATGTTTCACGCCCACCTCGGCAGCGCCGTCATCAAGGAAGGCGCGCCGAACTATGGCGACAACCACCCGAACTATCATTTCGAGTACAGCGTCAATCACGTCCATGAGCTCAGCGCTTTCTTGGGCGCCCTCGACGAGAGCGGCTTCTTCGATCGCCCCACCCCGACACCCCGGCCGATCGTCAGCTTCGAGATGAAGCCCTTTGAAGACCAGCCTGCCGAACTCGTCATCGCCGGCACCAAACGTGTGTTTCGGGAAGCCTGGGCCCTCGCCTGACCGGAGGCCTCTGACTGAACCGGGGCCGGCCGCGGCCGGCCCCGCCGTGTTGCCTGGCCTGGCGCCGTGATCGGATGAGGCTCGGAGGAATCACGTTTTCGCCCGCGCCGGCGGACCGTCGCCATCGGCTCCTTGCGGTCGCACTCCTGATCTCGACCCTGCTTGCCCTTGTTTTCGGGCCGTCCGTCAGTCGTGCGAGCCGCACCCTTTCGATCGCGTTCGAACTCCTCTGGTTCGCCGGTGACGGCCCGCTTTCCATCCAGACCCCCTCACCGATCCGCTCCGAGACCGTGCTGACCGCGGGCGGTCAGGAATTCGCCATTGACATCTACGATATTGATGGTTTTCGGCGCAAGGTCGGGCTTGTCCTGATAAACGGCATCGAACCGTCCGGAAGACGCTATGAGCCCCTGGTTGAGCTTGCCCAAACTCTCGCCCGGGTCGGGATAACCGTCGCCGTGCCCGATCTCACCTCTTACGTCGAATACCGCCTCGATCCGGCCGACGTCGTCCGCCTGCGCCGGACCTACCGCTTCCTCCTCGATGAACTTAATGTGGATCCAGCACGCTCCGGTTTTCTTGGTTTCAGCGCTGGCGGCTCGCTGGCGTTCGTCGCGGCCGCCGATCCAAAAATCGCCGAATCGGTCGGTGTCATCGCCCTCGTCGGGCCCTACTCGGATCTCACCCGGGTATTGTCCTTCGCCACCACCGGGGCCTATCGAACCGAAAGCGCCCTCATCCAGTACCGCCCCGAAGTCCTGGTCTGGCAGGTCGCCCGCAACACCGTACTCTCCACGATGTCCGACTCCGGGGAACGAGCCTTCTTGCGCCGGGTTTTCGACGTTCGAACTCCGGAACCCGACGCCGAGTTCTTGGCCGAGAACCCGGGCTATACGCTCTCCGCCGAAGGCCAGGCCACCTTCGACCTGTTCGCCAACCGCGACCCCGCGGCCGTCGCCGATCTCACCGCCAGGCTCCCGGACCATAGTCGCCAGTTGCTGACCGATCTCTCTCCCGCTGCCGTCACACCCCTGATCCACACCCGCCTGCTATTGATGCACGAAGGCGGCGACCCCTACTTCCCGTTGTACGAGTCAGAGGAGCTGATTCGACTGATGCCCGTTCGCTCGATGCTCATTTCAACCGCCCTTATCGAGCACGCCGTTCTCCGCACCCCGCCCTTGACCCCCGGCAACATCTTCAATTTCTACCTGCCGGAGTCCGTCAAACTGCTGAACTATATTTACTTTTTGCTCGAGGCAACCGGGCGCTGAACGCTCCCGGCCGTGATCCCCACATCCTCAGGCAGGCGTCGCGATCCGCTCCGCCGCCGCCCCCGCCGCGCCGGGTTCGAGGCTGTGCCCCTCCTCGCTGAGGAGCTCCTCCAGCGCTTCCAGCAAAACAAGCACATTGGCCAGGTTCGAGCCGAATCCCATTAGCCCGAACCGCCACACCTTCCCGGCCCAATCGCCCAGCCCGCCGCCAATTTCGATGTTGTGACGCCGCAGCAGTTCCCCTCGAACGGCCGCGTCGGCAATTCCCTCTGGAATTCGCACCGAAGTCAGCATTCCCAGGCGATGCTCCGGGTCGCTCGCCACTTCCAGCCCCATCGCCTCCAGCCCCGCCACCAATGCGCGCCCGTTGCGATCGTGGCGGTCGGCGCGAGCCTCGATGGTCTCCTCGTGGACGATTCGCAGCGCCTCTCTGAGGCCCATCATTAACGTGCTCGGGCAGGTGTGGTGATAGAACGGCTCGTTGCTCCAGTACCGGTGCAGCGCCAGTGCGTCTAAATACCACGAAGGAACCGGTTGAGACCGACTTTCAATCGCCTCGACCGCCCTCGGGCTGAACGTAATCGGCGCCGTGCCGGCCACCGCCCCGACGCACTTCTGGCTACCGGCATAGGCGATGTCAACGCCCCACTCATCCAGCTCCATGCTGGCCCCGCCCAGCAGCGTGACCGTGTCGGCGATCATCAGGGCGCCGGCTTTGTGCGCGATCTCGGCGATCTCCGCGATCGGCTGCCGCAGCCCCACTGATGTCTCCGCCGCCACCAGAAACGCCGCCTTCACCCGGCCACTCCCGGCAAGGGCCGCCTGCACCGTCTCCGGGGCTACCGGCCTGCCGAAGCCATTCGACACCTTTATCGCTTCCGCGCCAAGCCGGGTGGCGATCTCCGCCGCCTTTCCCCCGAAGAAACCCGATATCCCTACAACAATCTTGTCGCCCGGCTCCAGCGCATTCGACAGTGCCATGTCGAGACCCGAGAACCCGGTGCCCGAGACCGCCATCGTGACGTCGTTCTCGGTTCCAAACGCGTAGCGCAGCAAATCGGCGGTTTCGGCCAGCACTTCCATGAATGCCGGGTCCATATGCCCAATCGCCGGAACCTGCATCGCCTCCATGACCCGGGGGTCGACGTTCGCCGGGCCCGGACCCAGGAGCTTGCGCGTGGGCAGGTTGAATTTAGAAGTCATAAGTGGCTCAGGACCGGTGAAAGCGGTTGGTAATGGGGTAGCCGATCATAACCGGGATTCTAATCCACCATGGGGGGTGTGCTCCAACGTCGATTCCCTGGACGATAGACTGAATCTCGTTCATCGAGAGCGCCACCGGACGGGTAATATCTGAATGAGTCGTAAGCTGCGAATTGGTGTCAACCTGCGGATCGGCAATCTGCCGGTGTTCGACGGTAATTCCGCCGTGATGCGGTCCATCGCCCGGGCCCTGAGCGTCTGCTCTTCGGGCCATCAGATCGATCTCATCGTCGACGCTCCCCCGGCGCTGCCGCTCCCCCCCGAAGGTAGCGCTGATTTTCATATTATCAGGACGTTTCCCGCCTTCAATCGGCTCCTGCGTCGGGCGCTCGGGGGGGACCCCTGGTATCGTCTGCGGCTGCCCCTGGACCGGCGCTGGCGGAAGCTGGACGCCTACGTCTGCAACGCCCACGAAGAACCGCCCGTAATCCACGGCCCACCGCGCATCCCCATCGTTCACGACCTGGCGTTCATGCTCGACAAGGCCGAGAGCTACTTCTCCCGCGCTCAAATCGACTACCTCGACTGGTGCACGTCGGCCAACGTGCACGCCGCCGCCCGCATCGTCGCCGTTTCGGAAACTACCGCCAGGGATGTCATCCGTACGTATGGCGTCCCGGCCGGCAGGGTCCGCGTGCTCCTCAACTCCCACGATGACGCGGTCTTCAACGCGAACATCGACGAGGACAACGTTGCCGCGACCCTCGCCGAGCTGGATATTCGCGGCCCCTTTTTTCTGCACGTGGGCACCATCCAGCCGCGCAAGAATCTTCCTACCGTCATCCGCGCTTTCGAAGCGTTCGCCGCCGGGGGCGGCGATCATCAGTTGCTTCTGGTTGGCGCTCAAGGCTGGCGTGCCGAAATGGCGGCCGATACCGGCCTCCCGGACCTTGATTTAGTCAAAGGCGTCCGGCTTCTCGGGAGCCTGGCGACGGAACAGATCGCGCATCTCATGACCGCCGCCGACGCTCTCGTGATGGCCGGATTCTATGAGGGCTTCGGCCTCCCGGCGCTCGAGGCCATGGCCTGCCGCACGCCGGTGCTGGCCGCCAACGCCGGCGCTCTGCCGGAGGTCGTCGGCGACGCGGGACTACTGTTCGATCCCAACGATCCAGACGAATTGACCGCTTTGATGGTCCGTATCGCCTCCGAGCCCGATCAACGATCCCAACTCGGCCACCGGGCCCTGGCCCGCGCCGCCGGGTTCAGCCGCGACTCCCAGGCTCGCGGACTAATCACGCTGGCGGAAGAACTCGCCTGAGCGACGGCCTGCCCGACCGGCGCCGGTCGTCTGGCTCCGCCCGGGACGGAGCTGCGACTCAATCCCACTCCCCGACTCAGGTGCTACGCTTCGCCCGCGCTGCCGGGGACGGCGCGGAAGTGAGGTCCGACACTTGATGGCGCCGGAGTCTATTTCGTTGGCGGGAACCGGCTGTATCAATTCGTCAGCGCCGGCAGGGGAGAGGCCGGCGGTGATGAAGCAACGACCGTTCCGAGCGTCCGGGTCCGCATGCGCCGCCCACGGTCTGTCCGCCGGCCCATCGACCAACAATCGGTGAGACCACTGGCCGCCTTACAGAAATCCGCGCGGAACGTGTACTACGGCTGGTACATGGTTGCCGGCCTGGCGGCCGTCAGCTTCGTTTCCGTAAACATGGCCGGCATCAGTTTTGGATTTTTCATCCGGCCCATCCAGGCCGATCTGGACATAAGTGAAGCGTATTTCGGCTGGGCGCTTTCGCTTCGTCTGATCGGCTTCGGAGTCACCAGCCTCATCATCGGCCGACTGCTCGACCGGCACGGCGCCCGCTGGCTGCTGGTGATCGCCGGGATCATCGTCGCCGGCCTCGTCGTCGCTCTCAGCGCCATTCAGAACGGATGGCAGCTACTCACCGTGTTCGTGATCGTCGGGATGATCGGCATGCAGGGCGCCGGCGGCAACCTCTACGCCAGCGTACCCATCGCCCGCTGGTTCCACCGCAACCGGGGCAAGGCCATGTCAATGGTCTTCCTGGGCATCCCGGCCGGCATTTTTCTCACTCCCGCCGTCGCCTATCTCATAGACAGCATCGGCTGGCGCGCCACCTTCGTCGCCACCGGAATATCGGGCGGAATCGTCATCGTTCTGGTGGCCGCGTTCGTCATCCGGCGGTTCCCCGAGGACATGGGCCTGGCGCCCGACGGCGAGCCGCCGCGCGAGCCCGGCGACCGGCCCGAAGCGGTAAGAGAGACCGAATTCTCCTGGACCCGTGACCAGGCGATGCGTTCGTGGGCGTTCTGGCGGTTAACCCTTGTATACGGGCTCCTGCTTCTAGGCATGGGCACCGTCGCGCTCTTTCGCACTCCCTATTTCGAGGATCAGGGCATAAGCCGCCAGGTCGTCGGGTTCGCTTTTTCCGCCGAGGCCGTCGCCAGTGTGCTGGCCGCCATTCCGGCCGGCTGGGCACTCGACCGTTATCGGGTCCGCTACGTCGCCACCATCCCGATAGTCGTCATGATCGGCGCCATCATCGCCACCATGGCCGCCAGCAACACCTGGCAGGTCTTCCTCGCCACCTGCCTGTTCGGGGTAGGCGCCGCCAGCGCCAGCGTGGCCAACAACATGATCTGGCCCCACTATTTCGGCAGTCTGCACATCGGCGCCATCCGGGGCCGCAGCATGCAGATCATGATGCTTTTCAACGTCCTCGGCGCTCCCGTCACCGGATTCGTAAAGGACACCACCGGGTCGTACCTCCCGGCCTGGTGGGCGGCGATAGCCGGGCTTTTGATTAGCGCGGCGGTTCTTATGATTACCCCTCGACCGCAGCCGCCCGGACCGGAAGAATTCGCTACCGAACTCACCCCGTGATTCACCCGTGAATCAGCTAAGCGGTGACGACAGCCTCAGCCCGGGCCTCTTCAGCGGCTCCGATCATCACGCTTGACAGCAGGCCGTAGACAGCTGCCCAGGCCGCGCTCACTTCCGGTGTGAAGTCCGGCCCGAGACCCTGTTCTAGGGCCCAGAGGAGCGCCTCGCCGACGGTGGCATAGTGGTCCTCGGTTACGCCATATTCAACGTGCCGAACGCCCAGCGACTCGATCGCCGAAGCGATTTCATCGAGCCGGTCCAGACCGTTAACCGCGACCGCGAGCGTCTGCATGAGTTTGGTGCGCTGTTCGGCCATCTTGATGCCCTTGAACAGGGGTTTGATCTCGGGTTCGAGCTCGAATAGACGCTGGTAAAAAAGCTTGGCGGCGGCGGCGATCGCCTCGACCTTGGCGAACGAGGCCTGCACCAGTTCCCGTTCGGACTCGGTCACGCCCGCCGAATCGTCAGCGGCGTCCCCACCAAATAGGACGGCATGGAGGTTCAGGAGTATCACAAGGCCGGAATCCACGCGGGCGATGCCTTCGATGTGATCGGAACTGACGGATGTGCCCAAACCTGAATCGGTGTCTATCGAATCGTCTTCGATCATCAGAGTCTCGGTGACAGCGTCCACGATCGCACCCGTCTGGGAGGTTCCGGAACTGAGAACGATGATGCGCGAGTCGTTGGTGTTCTCGGCGGTCGCCACTCCGAGACGCTTACGAAGGTCCACGATCAAAGTGACCTTCCCGCGCAGATTGAGCACACCGTCCACATACGAGGGCATTTGTGGAAGACTGGGAATGGGCGCCAGTCGGACGATCTCCGTCACGCTAGCGATGTCCGCGGCGAACTTTTCATTTCCGAGCCGAAATACGACGACTTGTTGGGACACGCTTAACATCGATCTTTTTTTTGAGCCGGAGATGCTGGCATCTGGCCCGTCTGGCTGGATGCAATGGCATTTCGGGATGGGGGACTTCTGCCGAGTCTAGGCCTGCCATCCGCCATAGCTATCTGCCCCCGATCACCGGGACCGCACTACGTTGAGCGCGAATTCGACTGCCCGCTTCCCGAATCCCGCACTGATTAACGGGAAATGTCCACCCTTATCACAGAGGCCGGAGGAAAAGTCCGGCGTTCTGGATCGGCACGGCGTAATTCCGGCGACCGGAGATTGTGGCTAGTCGGCAGGTTCGGGTGTGCCGTCGGCCTCGCGGAGGCGGCGGCGCCAGCTGAAGATTCCAGCACCGGCGATGAGAAGCGCCGCGCAGACGGTCAGAACGACGCCGGCCATGAGCCCCAGTGCGTGATATTCGAATACCACCACATGCTGGCCCGGCGGCACCGCCACCCCCATCACCGCCCCGTCCGTCGTCAGCAGTTTCGCCCGCTCTCCATCGACCTCCACCTTCCAACCCGGCTCCCACACCGTCGCGAAGACCAGCACCCGCGCATGCGCCGACGGGTTCTCCACCCGGAACATCGCGCTCCCGGGTGATTCCGTCACAACCTGCGCTTCGCGACCGGTGGACTCCGCCACCGGCAACAACCCGGTCCACACGGCCAAATCCCCACCTCCCACCGCCTCGGTCACGTCCACCAACCCCGACGCGCCCGTCAGCCCCGCCAGCAGCCACTTCTGACCCCAGTCCAGATGCTCCCGGTTGATCCCCACCACCGCCACAGGTTTCAGCGACTTCACCGTCCTTATCGAAGGCCTCAGCCCATCTCCACCCACCACTAACACCGTCGTCGTCAACGGATCAAACCTCGCCGCCGTCACCAGCCGGCGCAACTGCGTCGCCGCCTCCCCCGCTCCCGCCGGCGTGAAAAACACCACCGTCGCCGGCGCCAGGTACGCCCTGGGCCGGGCCGTCATCAGTTCATACATCTTGAAAGGCAACCCCTCAATCAGCGCGAACTCCACCCCGCCCGCGAATTCGATCTCCGGCGCGATATGCGGATACACGTAGCGCACGTTCAAAATCGCCAATATTTCCGTCGCCGCCGGGTCCACCTTTACCGTGAACAGCATGCTCGTTCCCAAAAAGTTGGTGAAGTGCCGTAGATGCCCCGGGTCCCAGCCGCCCACGATCTCCACGTCGTCGCGCAGCGCGTCCGCCTCGTTGTAGATGTCGTACCTTGAGACCATGAACCGACCCGGGCGCGGGTCCAGGTCGGCCGCGAACGCGAACCAGTCGTCCAATCGTGGTGGCAGCAGCCGGCTGCGCGGGTCCACCGCGTCCACCCGCAGCACCCCGTCCCGGCTCACCCAGGCCAGTTCCAGGTTCAACGGCGCCGGAGTCTGTTTATCGAAGCTGCGCACCCCGTGCGCCTTCATCCCCAGCATCAGCATCGCCCCGCCCGGCGGCGGCGCGCCCAGCCCCCCGCTCACATCCGCCCGCTCCCGCAATCCCACCGTCCTCGCCAGCGGGATCTCCACCATCTGCTCCGTCCCCAAGTAGCCGATCGTCGCGATCACCCCACCCGGCTGCCCGGCGTCCCCCGGCAGCCACACCGTGTTGCCGTAGTTGCCGATCTCCATCTCCACCTGCACCCCCGCCCCCCCCGCCGTCACC
>CAUYYU010000022.1:0-14487 GCA_963577415.1 Chloroflexota bacterium | reverse complement strand
AATGGGTTGTGGCGGCCGCGAGGACGCCGATGGCAACGACGCGATGGTGACCAAGAACGGCAACTGCCTGAATTCGCCGTGCGAGGTCCTGGAAACGCGCTACCCGGTGCGGATCGAAGAGTACCGAATGGCTCCGGGCAGCCCGGGGGCGGGCAAGCATCGGGGCGGATACGGGGTGGAGCGAATCTGGCGGTGCCTGGCTCCGCTGACGGTCAGCGCCCACCTGAATAGCCTGACGGCGAGGCCTCCGGGGCTGCGCGGAGGGCAGGACGCGGCCAATACGGCGCTGCTGTTCAATCGCGCCGACGAGGACGAGTGGCTGACCGCCGGTGAAATGTTTGGAAAAGTGTCTTCGGGCAAGTTCTCCAACATACAGCTGGAGACCGGGGATCGGATACTGCTGCGCACGCCGGGCGGGGCGGGCTATGGCGATCCGTTGGAACGTGATCCCGCGCTGGTGGAGCAAGACGTGTGGGACGAGCTGCTGGACATCGAGGACGCGGCGCAGGACTACGGGGTGGTGATTACACCGGCCGGACTGAAGGCGGACCTGGCGGCAACGGAGATATTGAGGGAGAAGATCCGCAATGCCGCTGCGTGAAGTAGATAGCATGCCGCGATGCGCCGCCTGCGGAATCCTGGTTCCCTGTCAGGAAATCCACAAGGAGCACGAGGGCCACAGCATCATCGTATGCAGCGAGAAGTGCTTCCGCATGTACACAACGTACTGGTATCCGAAGTACGGGGCCAAGGAAGCCAGGCGCAGCGCCGCCGGGAGGTAGTTTCGGCAGGCTCGGTCAAGTTTTAGGGCACCGACCGCGGCCGATCTACCAGCATTACGCCTGTCGGAGCGGGGGACGGGGCTCGAACCCGCGACATCCAGCTTGGAAGGCTAGCGCTCTACCAACTGAGCTACCCCCGCCTGCTCGCACCGACTACCGCCGGTAATGCGATCACCCAATTCTACCCAACGCCGCACCGTTCCGGGCCACCTCTACGCCAGAAGAATGGCCGGGAACCGGCCTCGAACCCGCGACATCCAGCTTGGAAGGCCGCATGTCGAAGAATCCGGATTCATAGCCCGTCAAACCTGTGGCAATCGGTTTACCAACAGGAAAGCTATGTGTCTCCAAACGCTAGTCGTCAACAGAAATCCCGTTGAGATCCTACCTAATTCCTTGAGATTGATTCCGCGGACACCCAAGGACAAGGCAGGTACCAATTTCGGCTGGCACGTCGACCAAAAATACAAGCGATTCATACTCAGCTCGCGAGCGATCTGCGCCGTCCCCTTGCCGCCCATGTACGTCTCCAGGAGCATCCGCTTCATCGGCGGCGGGAAGCAGCCGCGGTGCCGCCGGTATTCTTGCGCTGGGTCTCCGCTCTAATACTCGCCTGATTCATGTTCCTGTCCAGGGTCTCGCATTCCAAACCGGGAACTGTCACAAGGGGTGGCTGGACTGGAGCGCCAGTGGTCCAGACAACGGCAGCCCCTGTATCTCCAGATTGGCCCGGTTGTTGATTGCTCCGGATTATTCGCCCGTCCAACCTGTGGCGATCGACCTGCCAGCAGGAGAGCCATGTGTTTCCAAACCCGAGCGGTCAACAGAAATCTCACCCGGAATCTGCCGATTTCGTCGAGCTTGATTCTATGAACGCCTCGGTCACCGCAACCGCCACTTTCGTCCGATAGGTCGACGAAAGATACGAGCGGTTGATACCCAGATCTCGAACGATCCGCCGGGAGCGTAGAGGCCCATTATTGGTGCCTCCAGATAATCACCTTTAGTGGGCGGTCCACCCTCCGTCAACTGTCAATACGCCGCCGGTGACGAAGGTGGTCTCGTCGCTCGCAATAAACAAGGCGGCCGCCGCGATATCTCAGGCTCGCAATAAATACGATCGAGAAAACTCATCCCACGCAGTAACTCGGACCAACCGTCAGGATTCCGAAGCCTGTCAGCCTCCATGACCGGCGTATTGACCGCGCCGGGGGCGACCGCGTTGGCCCTGATCCCAAGCTACCCGTAATCGTGGGCAATCGATTTCATCAACATCACTAAGCCGGCCGTGGCCGAGCAGTAGGTAGCCTGACTGTCAAAAGCAACCAGTCCTACCACAGACGCGATGCTAACGATCGATCCGCCGCCCTCCTCGCTCATATGCGGGATGGCGTATTTGGAGCACAGATAGGCCCCGGTGAGGGTCACCGAGAGTGAGCGGCCCTGGGCGGCTTCAGATATTTCCGTTGTCGGCGCCCGTCCGTCGATGTCCATGTAGGCGGCGTGGTTTAACAGGACGTGGAGACCGGCAAAGCGCTCGCACGTCTCCCGCACCAGGACTTGCACCTGATCGGTTTGAGACACGTCGCAATGCTGATGAAAGGCCTCCCCGCCAGCCTGGCGGATGAGGTCTACGGTTTCGCGGCCGCCGGCATCATTGATATCGGCAACGGCCACGCTGGCGCCTTTCCGGGCAAAGCGAACCGCGCTGGCGCGGCCGATGCCAGAAGCCGCCCCGGTTACGATGGCAGCTTTATTTGCAAGAAGTATGCTCGCCTTCCCTGCGCGCCCCGGACGCCGATTGGGTGCTGGCCCAGCACTGCCTATCTCGCGCCCTGTATTATTCTGAGTACCCATATCAAGAGTTTCGTGCTAGAGGGCTATTGCGCTGGTTTCTTGGGTCAACGTTGGCTAGGTTTGTAGAGTTGGCGTGCTCGCCTACGGGATGGGCGCGGTTGTGACCTCTCTGCGAGGAGCACACACGAATCGGCACTCTTTGTGAATTTCGAACAAGATTCTTGCCGCGGCGGTGCCAGCTGGATTCCGGAGGTGGAGGTCGCTTCATGCGTGCATCTTTCGGGCGCTCGGACGGCGGCACCGGCTGGCTTCGGACGCGAGTATCCCTACACCTCATGCGGCCACATCGATGGAAGGGTTGCTAGATGATCTGGCAACGTTTCAGCTTGACCGTTGCTTATTGGCTCTGCGCACCGCTTTTGCTATGGCTCAAGCAGATTGGGTCTGAAGTTGCCTAACGATTTGCGGATAGAGGTGCTAGACGTGCCCGGCTGGTCCCGGGCGCAGATGCGTGCGTTCGAGTTGTCTGCCGGCGTGGACGGGCCTACGGTATCCGTGGTGGCCGGGTTGGGGGGAACCGCCTATGCCGGTATCGAAGCGTGCTGGCGGCTCCTTGACCTGCTGAAGACAGTGAAGTTGAACGGCACGGTACGCATCCTCCCGGTGGCAGATGTAGCTGGATTTCTCGACCGATCGGCCCATTTTTGCACTCTGGACGGTGGGGTGGTGATTCAGAGTTTTGAAAGCGTCGAGGGAGGGGCAGGTCAAAGCAGCCCGGAACATGAGGCCTCACGAGACAGTGCAACTGGCGCCGTGGCGCGTTCGGTGTCGGCATGGATGGCTCCATCCGACTTCCACATTGAGCTCCGTGGGGGGGAACTTACTGAGTCCCACGCCTCTTGGGTCGCGGTTCCCGGGGAGGGAGACGATCAGAGCGGACTGGCCTCGCGTGCGGCCGACGCTTGCGGGACGATGTTTCGGCTGCGAATTCCCCCCGGCGAAGGGCCATCGATTCCGCTTGGTAGCGCCGGCGTCGCCGTGGCAGCCGGTTCCGCGTCGCTGATTCTTTCCGCAGGTGGCGCTCCCTACGAGCTGGAGCAAGATGCGCAAGTCCTGTTTGATGGAGTCATGAAGGCGCTCAGGCAGATCGGCGTCCTGCCCGGCGCCAGCGAACCCACGCCGGTGACGCAGCACGAGGTGGGGCCCGAGTCCTGGACTCACCTGGCACGTAAGACAGGCCAATGGATTGCCGAAGTGGAGGCGGGGCAGCATGTCGAGGAGGGCCAGCGGCTGGGTCAAATCTGGGGTTACTTCGGGGACATTCTGGAAGAGGTGGTCGCGCCGTTTTCGGGCTGGATAATGGTCTTGAATACGAGCGTGGCGGTGGACGCGACCGCGAGGGCGGATGGAGACGACTGGTACCAACGGACGGTGACGGTGGCGGCAGATGCTTAGACGGCAATTGAGAGACCGTGGGACCGGCGCGACATACCAGATCGCCACGGCCAAGGGTCGTAAAATTGCTGACGCCGCGGGTTCTGAAATGTCGCCCACGCGTTGCCGACGGGCGCAGCCCAAAGAGGAATTCTAGCCATGTCACCGGGTAGCAAGGCGTCGCGAATCGAGCGGTATGTGCACCATTCCGGCGAGAAGCTGGAGATACCGGTGGGGAGAATTGTCGGCGATCGACCGGGTCCACGGTTCAGCGTCTCAGCCGGTATGCACGCCGGGGAGCCGGCCGGGATGAATGCGGCTATCCGGCTATGGCGGGACATCGATCCTGCGCAGCTAAGCGGCGAACTGCTGATCATTCCACTAATGAGTACGCGGGCGTTTTTCTCCCGTAATATGCAGCTTTCGCCGATTGACCAAAAGGAACTGCACTTCCAACTGGTGGGGAATCCCGAAGGGACTTACTCAGAGTTTCAAATTGATTGTGTATTTAACCTGTTGCGAGACTCGAACTACCACGTTGACATGCATGGCGCCGAGCACGCCCAGGCGCTTGATCCCTGGGTGGCTTTCTTTGAGCCGCAGGACCCGCGACAAAGTGAGGAAGCCTGGATGCTGGCCAGCTCGTTCCCCGTGCGCTACCTGGATCCGCGCAACCGCGACAACATGGCGGACGGGCTACCGTACGCTCTGCTGCAGGCGGGCGTGGTCAACGTCTGGCCGGAGATCGGTCTCGATCATCGGCTGGAGCAGGAGGCGTCAGATATGCAGTATCAGGGCGTCATCAATGCGATGCGCAAGCTCGGAATGCTGGACGGAGAGCCGGAGGAGGTGCCCGAACAGATCGTGGTCGGTCCGGATCGGTGGATGGTGCTCGCGGAGAACTCGGGTTACTGGCGACGCTTTGTGGAGCCCGGCGAGCGGGTGAGCAAAGGACAATCGCTCGGCGAGATTCTGGATCTGGAGGGGGAGGTCATAGAGGAGGTCACCGCTCCGGCCGATGGCCTAATCCAATTCCTGGCTACGAGTCCCGGGATAAACGTTGATCGTGTACCCCACGGCTACCCCTGGCATCAAGGACTCGCGCGCCTGGTCCAGGTGCGCGAAGACCGCCGCCCGCCTACACCCCGGGCAGGCTGATCTTGGGAAACGCGGCATAGGCGCTAACGTTCACGCCGTATCCGCCTCCCTGACCCAATCGTAGATCCACCGTCGAGCCAGTCAGCATTCGGGCCTGAGTCGGGGTGATCTCCAAGCGCCGGATCAGTTCTTGTTCCATTGCCGAGGCGGCTTCTTTCAGCGCGTCAACCAGCTGCACTGCCACGCCGACGGTCATAATCTCGCCAGCGGTCTCGAACCAGGGCCGTGGCCAATCCATGCCCTTCAATAGCTCGATCCGGAGATCCACTTCCGCCGAAATATTGACTCCGGAGTGGGCTTCGCAGAACCCCATGGATGCATGGACATCACCGAGTGCGAGCAGACCGCCGGGCACCCGAACCGGCAGGTAGAGGGTTGTGCCCGTGGTGATCTCGGCGAAGTCAAGGTTACCGCCGTGGTAGCCGAGTTCGAGGCTGCGGCTTTCACCGTCGGCCGGAGCCAGGCCGATGGTCCCGATCATCGGCCGCAGGGGAAGTTCGATGGCGCCGTCCATCCAAAGTGACTGCTCCCGCACGTGGAAGGCGCCAGCGGCAGGCTCGACGGGGATATCGCCCAACAGCCCCGTGCCCGGAGTGGCGGCGACGTAGCCGGTGGGGTCCAGCCGGATGGCCTGTATCTCGATGGCGATGGCATCCCCGGGCTCCGCACCTTCTACCGCGACGGGGCCGGTCACCGGGTTCATTGGCGTGCTCGTCCGACGGCGCAGGTAATCGTCGACGTCTAGGCCACCATCCAAAAGTCCGCTGTAGGCATCCAGCGTTTCAACGGTCAGAAGCTCGTCTGATCGGACGGTTGCCACCGGGGTCGCTCCCGCGGCAAACACGTAGGTCAGGTTGTCTGAGCTGATGCGGCGACGCGAGCTCACTCCGGACAAGCGCTCCTCCTCGGCGGTCTGACTAACCCAGGGATGACTCGAAAACGCGCATCAGGTTACCACCCAAGATTTTCGAGACATCTGAGTCAGAGTATCCGCGCTCGACCAGTGCCCTAGTCAAATTTCGGAGCTTGCTGGAATCATCCAAGTCTTCGGTCCAGACGAATGATTCATAAGGGGACTTCTGATTGAAGCATACATTTCTCAGGAGCGGCCCCGGGTCCGCCACAAAGTCAGGGCCGAGGCCGACGCTCTCGATTCCAGCCACTTTGACCAGGTGCTCGATGTGAGCCAGCAAGTCCTCAACCGTTGCGGGTTTGCGATCCCGCCCGACAAGGACGCTCGAACAAAAATGAACGGCGGCCACCCCACCGTTCTCAGCCAGCCGCTTCAGCTGGTCGTCCCAGAGGAGCTGGGGAGAATCGGGTTGCAGAGCGCGGGCTCCAGTGTGCGAGTTGATGATCGGCTTCGTCGTGGTCGCCAGAGCGTCGGCGATGCTATTCGGGGACGAATGGGATACATCAATAATCATGCCCAGCCGGTTCATCTCCGTTACCACCTCGTGGCCGAATTCAGTAAGGCCTCCCTCATCGAGATCCCTTTGAGCGGTGCCAAGCTGGTTGCGGATGGCCCAGTGAAATTCGAGGTGCCGCATCCCCAACCGATAGAAGTTACGCAATACAGCCAGGCTTCCCTCGAGCAGCTTGCCGCCTTCGGAGCCCAAAATCAGGCCAAGCCGACCTGATTTCTTGGCTTCCTCGATATCGGCGGCCTTCCTCACAATCAGGAACTCCGCTGGATTGGAATCGACCGTTTCCAGGAGGCTGTCATAGGCCTTCATGGCGTCAGCCATAAAGCCTTCCGCGCTGTACAGCGAGCGTTCGTATTCCGCCCGGTCGTACGAGAAGGCGTGCGCGTCCACAGTAGCCTGCACAACCTTGGCCGTGACCCCACCCTTTCGATCCCGCCGCAATTGTTCCGGGAGGACCATGTGATCGTGGGCCAGGAGTACCAGCGCCCTCTCGTGGAGGGCGTCGGCCCGTGTATTGTGCGGGCTTTCGTCTTGCGGCGGCATCTCTATCCTCCTTCGAACAGAGCGCTAGCGCTTCTAGCGCTTGTCGGGCTCTCCATCCTAGAGCCGTATCGCCCCGCCATCAAACGAACTAGCATACTAACACGCTGGTACACTCTCCCTGGGTCGCTCGGGAATCGGTCGGGCGATAGGGCCGACTGGGCAGGTGGTTAGTTGGCTGAAATCGTCTGGAGGGCGGCTCCCCGCTCCAAAGGGTCATAACTCCGGCTCTGGGGACGGGCCGGCCAACGGCGAGATAGAAGATTCACCTTCACGCGGGTCATGCCGGGATAAAATGGGGGACCATATGCGCCTTTTCGACTACGACAAAGCCGCTGTGTTGATGGGGGCGGCGCATATCGATCTCATACTCGCCCACACCTGGCCAAACGTGGACTACTTGACCGACTATCACTGGATCCGGGCGTTCAAGCGTGACAACTTCATCACCGAGGACGGCAAGTCTTATTACGCCAGCTTCGTTGGAATCCCACGCGAGGACCAGGAGAATCCGTTCTACGTAGGCCTCTCGTCTGAGTTGGGTTACCCCGAGGAATACTGTCTGTGGATTGAGGACCGCCGCTACTGGGGCGCCAGCTTCGTGGTTTCAGGCGGCGAGCAGCAGCTTGAGGTTGAGGGAGATGTCATCGGCCAGGTCGCGGTGGCCGTACGTGAACGTGGGCTAGAGCGGGGGACCATTGGAATCGAGTGGCGACAGATTGAGATGGTGCACTTCGAGGCGCTACGAGAAGCGCTACCGGAGGCAACATTTGTGGATGCGGAACCCTTACTCTGGCGTTTGCGGGAGATCAAAGGTGCTGAAGAGATCCGCAGGCTCAGGGCCGCGGCCGAGGGAACCAGTGCGGTCTTCGACCTGTGCTTCTCGACGGCAACGGTTGGCATGACTGAGTGGGATATGGACAACTTCATTGGCCGGGCAATGGCCGAGCGCGGATTGTTCTATAACTGGATCGACATTGGCTTTGGCCCAAAGGGTGCCCGGTCGCTTGCTACCGGTGACACGCGGCTTCGGGCGGGGGAGTTGATGCGGCTCGATCTTGGCGGCCGGTACAAGGGTTATCCCTGCGACATGGCTCGATCTCTGGCGGTTGGAGGCCGGGTGAACGCCCAGGCGCAGCGAGCCCACGAGGTCATCCTCGAAACTAACCGAAGGCTGCGCGAGGCACTGAGACCAGGAGTGACGGGGCGGGAACTATATCGACTCTGTATGGCGTCCATCGAGGATGGTGGCTACATTTCCCTGACCCGCCAGGCCGGGCATTCCCTCGGGCGCACTCCCCACGAGCCTCCCTTTATGACCGAAGAGTATGACGAGCCGGTCAAGCCCGGCATGATTATTGTTCTGGAGCCGACCATACGAGTTGAGGGTGTCGGTTCGGTGAACATCGAAGACATGATGCTGGTAACTGAAGACGGCTCCGAGTGCCTTACGACTTCGCCGCGCGAGTTGAACGCGTTCCTGTAGAGCATTGGCAGCAATTGTTACTTACGCACGGACTCGCTTCACAGCTCAATGCGGGCCTCCGCGCAGCGCACGCGCCAACGCTACCGGGACACCGGCATCTGGGGGCTTTGATCTATCCTGCCGGTATGACGGCATGCCTGCTGGCGATTTCGAACTGAGCAAGGTGGGGAACCTGTGATCGGAATCGGCCCCTGCCACGTTGGCGAAATCCCCGATCAGCTCGCCCGTCTGAAACGCGCTGACATCACATTACAACAGCTAACGGTAGAGGCGGCGCTCCGACGCGACCGCGGCACGGCCTGCGTGACCGCGCTACGGGACCCGCCAACTGCCACAGTGCTGGAGGGGACGGTAGACAAAATCCATGGGAACCGGATGGCGGAACCGCCTCGTTTCCAACGACCGGCGCGTTCGCCGTTAACTACGTGATGCGAGATTCCAGCGAAGGATCCCCCGTGATTATCGAATCCCACTGCCACATCTTCGAACGGTCCGTGCCAGGTGCCGAGGAGAACTTTCCGCTCTGGCCCGGGAACCGCTCGGGCGCGGGCGCCCCGGACTTGATTCAACAAATGGATGAGGCTGGCATCGACAAAGCATTCATCATCAGCTACACCCCTGTGGACGTGATGGCGCACTACCCGGCCGTGAAGCGAGAACGCATGCTGGTCGTGTTCCAGCATTACCTCACTAAGGACTACTTTGTGCGGATGTGGCAGCAGCATCCCGATCGATTCGTTTGGTTCGCCGATTCAATCGATCCACGGGTGCCCGGCTACGTGGAGCGGGCGGCACATGACCTCGATCGGGGTGCCGGCGGCTTAAAACTGCTGCCGCTGTTCGTTGACACGGAAATGGGGGATCCGCGCTGGCGGCCAATCTTTGAGCTGCTGAGAGAGCGGCGCAAGCCCTGCATTATCGATCTCTCGTGGTGGTACGCGCATTACCCCTGGTTCGCACCCAGTGTCTACCAAGAATTCGGCTCGTACCAGGAGCAAGGCTCGTACACGCGTTACGTCGAGGGCTTCAAGCGGCTCGTGGCGGACTTCCCGACCGTTAAAATACAGCTCGCTCACTACGGCACGCCCAGGCTCCAGGACGAGGGCGATGATTCGCGCACGATTCACTATGAGCGATTGGACGAGCCCATCGAGCTCGCGCGCGCGCACCCAAATCTCTCATTCGATCTGGGGGCCTATCAGCACGTAATCGGGGAAAACGAGCCGCACCCTTATGAGAGCGCCTTGAAGATCGTCGAGATTCTCGTGGAGGCGCTGGGCGCGGAGCGCGTTCACTGGGGCACGGACTGGCCCTACGGGGTCACGCGGCCCTACCCCGATCTGATCCGTGCCATTCGCGAGGCGCCGTTCCTCAATGACGCTGAGGTGAACGCCGTCCTGGGGCTCAACGCGCAACGCTTCCTCGAGCCCTGAGAGTGGTGGAGTCAGCGGGCTGGGCAGCGCGGTTCGCCCCTGTAGCTCTCTGAATTCTGAACGGAACCGCCTTCGAGTAGATCGGACTATTCGGTGGCCTCGAAAATGAGGAACTCTCCACGTTTCTTAACGTTGATGCAAATGCCTTCTTCACGTGCGGCTCGGCGGATCCACCGATTGACCGTCTCCGCGCGCTTGTTCTCCGCTTCGGATAGCTCCAGGTCCGCCTGTTTGCCGTTTGTGCTGTTCATCATGTCGCGAATGTACGAGCGATAGTGGGCCAGCTTTCGCTTATCTCGCCCGCTGAGCTCCCGCCAGGGCAGTCGTCGCAAATCCTCGGCCGTGAGTTCCCGAAAGCCTGGCATTACAACCCCCCTTTGAACACATCTCGTAATGGATGGGCCAAGCGTCACCCAACGGCTCGGCCGCCGGCCACGAAAAGCGCGATGCCTTTGAACCAGCCCGGGGTTCACCCGCCAAGGGCACAGCCGCCCCGACCTTGGCCTACGACAGCAAACCGAGCGCCTGATAATGCGTGGCATCCCCTTGCCAGCTCGACCCAGGGGCCACGGCAGTCGCCACTGCAGGGGGCGATGCCGAGACCAACCTTGAGCCCTCTCCGGACTCGTGTTAGCATCCCCGCCAGCGTGCTATCGGCTTAGCACATGCGGCTGTTGAGCTAGTGTTGAAATGGCCCGTCTTGAGCGGAGAACTGCGACTCATGATTTGGGAGAGTCGGTGAAACTTAAGATCGATGGTGGTGGCGGCGCCATGCCCCTCTACGTCCAGCTTCGCGAGCAAATCAAGCATCTCATTGCCTCTGGCGGGCTGTCGCCAAACTCCCGGCTACCCGCGGCCAGCCGCCTGGCCGACAACCTGCAGATCAATCGCAATACCGCCTTGCGAGCCTATCGGGAGCTGGAGCGGGAGGGGTACGTGGAGTTTCGCAGTGGCGTCGGCACATTTGTAGCACGTGATGTCGCGCATTTGCGCCACGGCCGGGGCGATCTGGCGTTCTTGGAGCAGCTTGATGGTGCGATTCATTCGGCCCTGGAGGCCGGGCTGACTCCAGAACGCATAGCGAATCTCAGCCTTTCCCACGCTCGCTCGCTCCAAATCCAAATCGCCGAAGGCTTGCGACGACCGGTCACGGTCGCCATGTTTGAGTGCAACGACCAGAGTCTCGACTACTACACATCCGGGTTGCGCGGTGCGGTAGACGCCGAAGTCCGGCCCTTTCTGATTTCTTCAATCGGTGATGGAGCCGCTCCGGCCGGATTGGCGGATTGCGACCTGGTTGTCACCACGTTTTTCCACATCGCCGAAGTGCGTCGCAATCTGCGGCACATTCACGGCCTCCGCGATCTTGAGCTGTTTGCCGTCTCGGTGCGCCCACACCTCGAGGTGCTGCGACAGCTCGGCGAGCTGCCAACCGGCACGGCGCTGGGCATTCTGTATTTCGAGAGTCCGCACTTCACCCCGGAGCGGCTGCAGCAGATGGTGGACCACATTCAGCACGCGAACTTACACAACCTGGCGACCATCAAACCCATTTATGTTCGGGGCGAATTAACAGCCGCCGATGTGGTCGAGGTGGACGCAGTGATGGTGCGCCCCCAAAACCGCGCGGCAACCGATGACCTGCAGGCACTGGGAATGCCAGTGATTGAGTACCGAAACGTGCTGGACAGTGCCTCTCTGGCGCTCATTGAGGAAGTCCTCGACGATATCCGCGAAGCCAAGACCGGGCCAATTCCTGGGCTGCTTGAACACCAGGACGATTGGATGCGGTCTCGCCGTGCCTAGCCACTCGCTTGCCGCGCGTATCCCTGGGGTTGCCGGTCAACCGGCGGCGGGAAGGATCGCGGCGCGCATGCGTGACCTATCGCCGGTGGGGTCCCGTATGCTTGGTAGCTGGGTCGATGCGGCCCGGGAACGAGGCGTGGATGTGTTGCCGTTGATGCCGTATTCCGAGCGCCCCACCGAGCCGTATGTAGTGGAGGCTGTCGAGCGCGAAATACATCTCAACCGCGAGGCGCCCTCACGCGGGCTGCCGGAGCTCCGCGCGGCGGTGTCCGCCTACATCGGCGACGAAATCGGCCGGAGCGTAGACCCGAAAACCGAGGTATTGATCACTAACGGCGGCATGCAGGCGTTAAACCTCGTATTCCGGTCCATCTTGAATCCCGGGGACGAGGTCATCATTCCGGCGCCCTGTTATTTCTTTGGCGGCTGCGTAGAGCTAGCGGGCGGTCACCCGGTACACGTACAGATGGATGAGGCCGACGGATTCGCCTGGGACATCGAGCGGATTGCCGCGGCCATCACGTCGCGCAGCGTAGCCATCGTCGTCACCACACCGGTCAATCCGACCGGCGTGGTGCTGACCGAGGACGTGCTGACCGCCATCGTGAAACTGGCCTGCGAGCGCGATCTGCTCATCGTCTCGGACGAGTCCTACGACACCATGGTGTACGACGGCGCGGCCCACGTCTGCATCGCGGGCCTGCCCGGAACCACCGGGCGCACCGTGCTGATCCGCAGCTTCACCAAGAGCTTCTCCATGCCCGCCTGGCGAGTCGGATACGTAGTGGGACCTCCCGACATAATTAGCGCTTGCGCCAAGGCGCTGGAGTGGGAGCAACTTCACAGCACCCACCTGGCCCAGGCGGCCGCTGCCGCCGTCATGGGCGGCCCGCGCGAATTCCAGATCCAAATGACCTCCGAGTTTCAGCGCGCCCGCGACACCATCTGTCCGCTGGTTCGGGACATCCCCGGCCTGCAAGTTAAGGAGCCTGCGGGCGGGCCGTTTCTCTTCTATAATGTTTCTGAAGTTTTCGCCTCGTCCGAGGACGCCTCGCGCGCCCTCCTCGAGGCCGGGGTGCCCACCACTCCCGGTCATTACTGCCAGTCGGACCAGCATGTACGGATGGCCTTTGGCGCGTCGCTGGAGGTCCTAAAGGAGGCAGGGCAACGTATTGAGCAAGTGATCGCCGGTCAACCGGCGCAATCTAAGGGAGGCTAGGGCCGGCAATATTCGAATTTCGCAACGGAGATTCCTGCATGCCGTATGCACGCAGGACCCACAACTACCTGATAAGGGGGAGGATCACCATGGACCGTACACGGAAACCACGACAACATCTAAGCCGCAGACGTTTGTTGCGGCTCACCGCCGCCGGTGGCGGAGGCGCCGCGATGGCGGCGTTCCTGGCCGCCTGCGCCGGCACAACCACGGAAGTCATCAGAGAGGTGCCGGTCGAGGTCATCAAGGAAGTTCAGGTGGCCGGTGAGACGGTCATCAAGACAGTTGAAGTTGCCGGGCAGACAAGGGAAGTCGAGGTCGTCAAGGAAGTCGAGGTCATCAAGGAAGTCGAAGTCACGAAGGAAGTGACGGTCGAGAAGATCGTCGAGGTGATGCCCGACAATCCCAAGGCTGCAAGTCTTGTTATCGGCCTTCCGGAAGCGTCCAGTACAGACGATTTGGACGCCTCGCAGGCCCTCTTGTTTCAGACGAAGATAATGTCCTTCGCGCTCTCGGACAGCATGTTGCTGTACGACTACAACAGCCAGTCGCTTAAACCGCGGTTGGCGGAATCCTGGGAGGTTGCGCCGGACGCCCAATCAATGGTCTTCAACTTGCGGCAGGGCGTAAAATGGCATAACGGCGACGACTTTACGGCGGAAGACGTCAAATTCAATTTCGACCGAATTTTCGATGAAAATGATCCGCATAACGTAGACGGTACGTTCTATTACAACAACTTCGCGCAGCCGTTCTATGAGAGCACCGAAGTGCTGGATTCCCACACCGTTCGGCTCAATCTGAACGCGCCGGACGCGTTGATAGCCGAAAAGTTTGGCGCCCTTGACAGTGTTTACATGGCTCACCCGGCGAGTGTCATAGAGCACGGTAATCGGGCCTACTCGCTTGATCCGGACAAGTACATCGGTACCGGCCCATACATTCCGGTTGAGGTACTCCCTGCCGAGCGGGTGCGCATGGTCCGCAACGAAAATTTCTGGGGGCCGAGGCCCGATTTCGACGAACTCATCTTCCAGATATTCCCCGCCGGACGGGCCGGCGAGGACGCACGTGTGAACGCATTGCTCGCTGGCGAATTGGACCTGGTGCTCTACGCCCCAGCCCACCGGCGCAACGATCTGTTCACCGCCGAAGGCATCGTGGCGAAATGGTTTCCCACTTTCGTACTTGGCTACTTCTATTTAAACCACACTTTGCCGCTCTTTCAGGATAAGTTGGTGCGGCAGGCGGTTGCACGGTCCTTCGACCGTAAAACCTTCCACGAGGCCACCGCCGGTCCCACCTCTATTCCGTGGGGCAATTTCTGGTTCCCCGGCTCCCCCTTCCTGAACGAGGACGCCGAACTGAACTACGACCCCGAGAAGGTCGCAGCCCTCATGACGGA
>CAUYYU010000021.1:0-15426 GCA_963577415.1 Chloroflexota bacterium | reverse complement strand
TCGCAAGCGTCCCGTTATTCGCGCTGTATGCGATGGCCCAGCGCTACCTCGTATCCGGGCTGACGCTCGGTGCCGTGAAGCAGTAGGAAGCGATATAGTGCTGGACACCACCATTGATGGGGGGGGGGTAAAATGCTCTGCTGAGCGGCCCAGGCACACACTGGGGCGCTAGACCGGTTGAATTCATAACCACAGACAGGCTCGAAAAGAGGGACACAAATGGGAAACGGAACGATAGGACGACGTAACTTGCTGAGGCTCGGCCTCGTTGGTTCGGCGTCGGCGCTGAGCATTGTGGCGCTGGCGGGCTGCGGTGACGAAAAGGCTGAGGCACCGGCTGCAAAGGCGCCTGCGGCGGCGCCTGCAGAGAAGGCCGCGCCTGCGGCGGAGGAGAAACCGGAGACAGTTGAGATCTCATACCTCAACTGGGCCGGTTCTGAGGTCGGCGAAGAAGGAATGACCAAGATCATGAACGCATTCCACGCTTCGACCCCTCATATCAAGGTGGGAATGGAGAATCTGCCCTTCTCACAGGCTCAGGACAAGTTTGTGACGCTCCATGCGGCGGGAGCGCTGACCGACGCGATCCAGATCGGTTTTTGGCAGCTGCAGGAGTTCTGGGACCTTGGGATGATTCGCGAGGTCGATAGCATGGCTGCTGCTGCCGGATTCGACTGGGACGCATACGCCGGACCGCTGAAGAACGAGATCGAGGGCAAGCGGATCGTTGTGCCAATGTCCACAATCGTCGGGCTGAATCACTTCAACGTTACGACGTTCGAGGATGCTGGGGTAGCCGGCCCGCCGGATACGTGGGAAGAACACACGGAGACAGCCCTGAAGATCACCGACCCGGAGAAATTCAAGTACGGGCTCACCCACGCTTGGGGCCTGGAGGACCCAAGGTTGTCTTCCCAGCTCTACCCGGAAATCTGGCAGGCAGGCGGCGAGGTTGAAAACGCGGACGGCACGTTCGCGTCCAACACGCCCGAGGGACTGAAAGCCCTCGAATATGTGCTCTCCCTCGAACTCGAGCATGACGTGGTGGTACCCGGCAGCCTCAACGCGGTCGAAACGACCCAGATCGAGAACTTCGGCTCGGGTACCGCCGGAATGTTCTACGACAACTCGGCCCACCTCAATCTCTATCTTGGGAGGGAGGACCTGGTATTCGACGTGGGACCGCCGCTGAAGGACCAGACCCGCGCGGGATTCGTGTTTGGATGGCGAAACTCGGTGGCGGAAACCTCGGAACATCCGCAGGAAGCGTTCGATTTCTTGGCCTGGATCGCCGGAGTCGAGGGAAATACTATGCTGGCCAGTATTGGCACGCAGGTTCCCGCCAACAAGCACGCGAAACCGACGTACTCTTCCCCGGAGCTGGGCGCGCTGGTGGAGACCGCCATTAAGTGGGCCACCTTCGACGGTGCCCACGGTGCGGCGGGTTTGGGTGAAGTCCAGGTAGTCTTCGCGCGGGAGATTCACGAGGCGATCAACGGTAATGCGACTGCACAAGAGGTTCTGGATGCTACCGAGGCGAAATGGAACGCCATTGTAGGGTAGCTGCCTAACCCTTAATCATCCCGGCTGGGATTGCAGCTCCCCTGCTGCAATCCCAGCCGGGATTGGATCGCGCGTGGCATCGCGATGCGGCGCTCACTCACACCCACTCTGGATCGGGAGTGGCAAGGGAATCGGAGCCAGATTGACGACAAGCACGCCGGAACCGACGGGACTGATAGGAACCGGCACCAGCCCGGGCGCGAGGCGGATGCGGAGGGTACGGACGTTTCGCAAGGCGGCACTCCCGTACCTGTTCATAGCGCCAGCTCTGATCGTACTCGGTGTGATCATGGCTTTCCCGATGTTGCGGGTGTTCCAGATGAGCCTCTTTCAGGACCTCTTCTCCAGGGAAGGAGAGCAGTTTGTCGGCCTGAAGAACTACCGTGACATCTTCCAGTGCCTGGATGTCGGGATCGGGGTCAGGTCGTCGCGTGCGGCGCTAGCTGCAAAGAGTTGCAGCGCGTTGTTCTGGCCCTCGCTGAAGAACTCGCTGATCTTTGTATCGTTTAGCCTCGTCATCCACCAGATCGTCGGCGGCGGTCTCGCGTTGCTCCTGAACGAGGGGAGAAACACTCGGTTCCGGTCGTTCATGCGCGGGGTATTCATCCTTCCCTGGCTGATCATTCCCGCGGTGGTGGCGATGATATGGGTGCTGCTGCTGGACCCGCGCGGAGGGTTCAACAGCACCCTCAGAACGCTGGGCATCGTGGAGTGCTGTCCGTTTCCGGAGTGGTTCTCCAGCTTCGATCTGGCAATGGCGGCCCTGATTGTCACCAATGGCTGGGCGGGCTACCCCTTCACAATGCTGATGTGGCTGGCCGGTCTGCAGAGTATCCGCACTGATCTCTATGAAGCCGCATCCGTAGATGGGGCCAGTAGGTGGCAGCGCTTTCGCCACGTGACATTGCCGGCCATGGGCCCGACCATCTTTACGATCCTGCTGCTGGACACGATCTGGACCTTCCGCAACTGGGATCTGCCTTGGCTGACCACCGGAGGTGGCCCCGGAGACACGACCATGGTCCTACCGCTCCTCACCTACCGCGAAGCATTCCTCGGATTCCGCTTCGGCTCGTCGGCAGCCATGGCGGTGATGATCCTGCTAATAACCGGTTTCTTCGTCTTCTGGTATTTGCGAATTCGGGGGCGACTGCTCGACTGATTCGGTCCAAGCGCGTGGCGGCGACCGAGTCGATGATCAGCGCTCGCTCAATAGATCCGGGGCCACATCTAGCTCAAGAGCAATATCCCGCAACGCCTCGAAGATCTCGGGGGCGATCTCCACTCCGCCGGCCGCTCCCCGGGCTCGCGCGCGGCGCTCAGGCTCTCCCGGCAACATCACTTCCTCGAAACCCGGCGCCGGTGGAACCGCCTCAATTCGCTCGAAGAGACCCGTGGCGGCCTCATCGTAGGATGCCCGGTCGCGGAATCTCGCTGGGTCGATGCCGATCAGGATCGCGCCCTCCTTTGAGATTTTCTCCGTGGACTCGGCTCCGGTAAGGCAGCTTCCGAGCGCTTCCATCAGGATTGCCAGCGCCGAACCTTTGTGACCGCCGAAAGGAAGCAGCATGCCGCCCTCGTACAGGTCGGCGGGGTCGGTTGAGGGGTTCCCGTCCTTGTCGAGGATCTGGCCCTCGGGAAGGCGTTTCCCGGTTGTCAGCGCCAGCCGGACCTTGCCTTCAGCCGAGCTCATGGTCGCAAAATCGACGATCATCGGGTCGCGCTCCCCGGCCGGGACGGCCGCCGCGAACGGATTCGTGGCCAGGGCGCGGGCGGCCCCTCCGTAGGGTGTGCCGCCAAACCAGCCGGAACCGCCGAGGGACATCAGCAGGATGATGCCTTCCTCGGCCGCCATCTCCGCCCACAGGCCGAGTCGGCCCATGTGATTCGATCGGTAAACCCCGACCATACTGATTCCATGTTTGCGCGCCAATTCCGCCGCGAGCCGCGTGGCGAAGGCCGCCGCCGTGTGGCCGAAGCCCCAGTTGCCGTCCACCATGGCGGTAGCGCCATCGCGCTGAATAGCCTCGGGGCGACCCGCGGGCTCCACCATCCCATTGCGGACGAAGTTCACGTAGCCGGTCTCGCCGACGATGCGGATCACGCCGTGCGAAGGGTGACCAGACAGATCTGCCGACACCAGCGACTTCGCCACCTCATCGGCGATGTCCGCCGGCGTTCCCAGCGATTCGAATATGGCCGTAGCGAACTGGGTAAGGCGCCCGCTTCCTACTCGTGGCATTTCGGTCTCCTGGTTCTTTCGGGTAAAACGGTCCTGACGGATGCCAAGCGGGGGGCAGCCTACGAGAGATTGCGCAGATCCGCCGCCTTGAATCCCGGAGTGGTTATGGTTGCCCGTCGCTTCTCTTCGATTTCGAGCACCTCTTCGGCCCGGGCGATAACGCGATCGGCAATCTCCGGTGGGAAGACGCATACTCCATTCTCGTCGGCGTGGATCAGGTCGCCGGTCCGAACCTGCGCGCCGCTGATCGTTACGTCGAGTCCGGCGGACACTATCTCCGGATACCCGTGGGCCGGAACTGCGCCGGCTGCGAAATAACGGAACCCCATCTCTTTGACCGTTTCGATGTCGCGCACACCACCGTCGGTGACCAATCCGAGGGCGCCGAGTTTGACCGAGACCGTCCCCATCACGTCGCCGAAATGGCACGAGCGGTGCCGGTCGTGTCCAACGTCTTTCAGAACCAAGACCGCCGGACGCGGCGACTCTTCCACCAATTCATACCACTGTGCGAAACCGTCTCCTTTAGGCGGCTTTCCCGGCACCGTACTTCGACCGGTCGCCGTCACGGCGTAGCCAACCATCCGTCCAAGTTCCGGGAACATGCACTTCACATCCAGCCCCATGTACCCCTCAGTTGGGTCGCGAGTTTCGAGATCTTCGACTGCGTTGCAGATCGTTGGCGTGTCGAATTCGGCAAGCCTCTTGAGCGTTTCCTCCGGCAGTGGCCCCATGACGCATCTCCTTGTATCCAGGCAAGCTGGAGGCAGTCGCCCACCCCACTCGCGCAAGTGTCCGGATAACGATAGTATCAGCGCACATGTACGGCAAGTGGGTGGCGCAGCCAGACCGACTACCGAGCGGTCGGACCATGGGTGGCTTTTCTTTGTCGATGGATCGGATTGTGGATCGGAGGTCACGGTGAAGTACGAACGCATGCTGCCAGGGGAGATTGAGAGGGTGCGCGCGGAGACCCCAATCGCGGTCCTTCCGTGGGGCGCCCTCGAATGGCACGGTTATCATCAGGCAATCGGGCTGGATGGCCTGAAGGCGCAGGGGTTCGCCGACGCTGTGGCGGAGCGTGTCGGTGGCATTTCGCTGCCCGTTCTCTACTGCGGGCATCAGACGTTGAAGCCCTACATGGGATTCGGGCATACCATCGAGATCTCCGAGGAGACGATGCGCCTTCTGGCCCGCGATTTCGTCTCCCAACTCGCTGAAGAGGACTTCAAGGTCATTGTGATCATCTCCGGCCACGGGAACCCCCGGCAGTTAGAGCTGCTGGAGGAGGGCGCCGCGCCCTCTGCCGAAGCGACCGGCGTCAAGGTGCTTGTCATTGCCGACGGCCAGGCCATCGACGATCCCGTTTACCCGCTCGATCATGCCGCCAAGTGGGAAACCAGCATCTTGTCGTACTTGGCACCGGAATTGGTTGACCTGGGGAAATATAGGAGCGACATTCCCGCCAAGGAGCAGGGCGTGCTGGGTGAAGACCCAATCGAGAATGCGTCACCTGAGTTGGGCGAGGCTGCATTCAAGGAGATCGTCGAGAACATTGCCCAACAGGCGTTGAAGCTGCTCGAAGCTGAATAGCGCCGGGCTGCGGGCGCCAACACGCCTGGTCAGGTCGAACCGATCGACGGATGGCCTCTTGGCTCGTATGAGTATGGGGCGGCTTCGAGTTCGTCATCGTAGCTGTTTGACGCGATCCCCAAAGATTGGGAGGTCCCTCTCCGCTTCTGCGATGCGCAGCCGACGCAGGGGACCCCAATTAGGCTCTAGAATCGGACTGATCCGGCCGGAGGAGGAGGATCCCATGAGCGCAATCCCGGAAGCAACGCTGGTGCTGGACGCCGGCGCCCACGTGGCCGAAAGCCCCCTGTGGGACGCATCGACCGGGTGTCTGCTGTGGGTGGACATCGAGCGAGAGGAAGTCCACCACTTCGATCCCTCGACGGGAAACGACCGGATGATCGATGTCGGCCAAAGCGTCGGCGCCGTCGCCGGGCGCCGACGCGGCGGGTACGTGCTTGCGGTGGCGGATGGTTTCGCCGTGCTGGAGTCCGACGGTAGCGTGTCCCGTCTTGTTTCGGTAGAAGCTGAGATTCCAGAGAACCGGATGAACGATGGCAAGTGCGATCCGCGCGGGCGCTTCTTCGCTGGTACCGTCGCCCGAGACTTCGCTAGTCCCAGTGGCTCGCTCTACCGGCTGGATGCCGACCTGACGGTAAGGAGGATGCTCGCTGGTGTCTGGGCCTCCAACGGGGAATGGGCTGGAGTCTCGACGGCCGCCTGATGTACTACGTCGACAGCCTGGCCCATAGCGTTGACGTGCTGGATTTCGACCTCGAGACCGGGGAGGCAGCCAATAGGCGCAAGCTTGTCCAGATTCTCCCTTCGGACGGTAACCCAGATGGGATGACAGTGGACAGGGAGGGATACCTCTGGGTGGCCTTTTAGGGTGGTTGGGCGATCCGCCGCTTCGCCCCGGATGGCAGCTTCGTTATGCAGGTCTACCTTCCGGTCGCGAATGTGACCAGTTGCGCATTCGGCGGCCCCCTGTTTAACGATCTGTACATCACTACTGCCAGTAAGGGTCTGAGCCCGAAAGAGCGGTCCGAACGGCCGCACGCCGGAGGCATATTCCGGGTTTCGCTCGAGACGGGTGGCTTCGCCGCTTCCCAGTTTGCCGGGTAGCGAGCATGAGGTTGACGCCCATGGACTGCCCCGAGGCCCAAGGGATGGGTGTCCCGAATCAGAACTCGGGAGAGCGGTCGCGGCAGGGGTGACCATCCCACCGATGACGATATCGAAGCCCTCCGGGTCGGCGACCGGATCCTGGATACAGGCGGCTGTGGGAATCCACACTGATCGTGATTGGCCCGCGGCTCGCCGGCCACGTCCGTCAGACAACCACGATTGACGCCGCGGCCATCACCGCCGCCGCGATGCCGAACGCCGTGCGCCAGGTCAGCGCGCCTGACAGGAACCCCGCCGCCGGCGCCGCAACGACGAACGCAACCCGGCTCACGGCGAGCGGTGTCGCCATCCGCACATCCCACCGCGGATGCGAGAAGAAGTCGGCAACAGTGCCGAAGAGCAGCGGGAAAGTGACGCTCCGCTCGATCCCGAGAAGAGCGAATCCAACGGCCAGTGGGCCGAAATCGGCGTGCTGGCGATCAAGGCCCCGTCGCCTGAACCGAGCGCCATCGACGTGACCAGCGTCCCGCGCCGCCCGATGCGGTCGGGGACCGGCGCAATCACCGGCGCCGCCATGATCGAGGCCAGTGTGTCCACCGTGAGCGGCAGCGCCACGACCGGTACGGGCAAATCAAATTCCGCCGCGATGAGGTGCGGGACGGGATGGAACGTGTGCAACAGGAGCGTGCCGGCCAACATGGCGGACAGCAGCTCCGGAAGCAGGCCAGCGGGCGCAGTGCTCACGCCACTGCGACCCTCCGGCGCGACCGGCCCGCCACCACCGCCCACCTCTCAGCCGTGATCCGATGTAACGACAACCACGGCGGACCCGACGACTGGCGGGCCAGTTGAACCTAGGTAGCGGCTCGGCGCATAATGCTCGCGTTGCTAGTGGAGTCGCGGTCTTGGCCTCCGCCACCGAGCGGAGCCCGAATCCCCATTGGGCTCACGGACTCGGACGTTGGCTGCGCCGGTGCGCGGTACGGACACAGGAGATATGAACATGGCCCGCAAGGTCAAGGTCGGTGTAGTCGGTATCGGCACGGTGGCCGAGCTCTTCTACCTTGAGGCCATCAAGAAGCACGCCGAGCGCATCGAGCTCACGGCGCTGTGCGATGTGGTACCCGGGCGCGCCCGCGAGGCTGCCGAGAAATGGGGTGCCAAAGCGGCCTTCGAGGACTTGGATGAGATGCTTGCGTTGAGCGATGTGGAGGCCGTGCTCGTGCTCACCAAGCACAGTCAGCACTACGAGCATGGGAAGGCGGTACTTGAGGCCGGCCGGCATCTCGGCATCGAGAAGCCCATAGCGCACACCTTCCCTAAGGCGAAGGAGCTCGTCGAGCTGGCCGAGCGGCGCAGTCTCAAGCTCGCCGCGGCACCCGCGATGGTCTTCGAGCCGGACGCCCGTCTTGCGGAGGAGCTCCTCTTAAGTGGCGCCATCGGCAGAATAGCCTTCGCCCGCACGCAGATGGTCGCCAGTCCGGCCGACCGGGCGACCGAATGGCGCCGGCTGGGTTCGGAGATTGCCCGGATTGACACACAGCCGACGGACCAGACCTGGATGTACGACGCCATCGAGGGCGGCCCTCTGTTCGACCTCACCACCTACCAGCTGGTTCCGCTTATCCGGGTGCTGGGCCCCGTCAAGCGCGTGTGCGCGCTCAGCGGGATTGCCGTGCGCGAGCGGGTAGCCCTTAGCGGGCCGACCAAGGGTCGGAAGTTCGAGACAACCGCGCCCGACAACGTGGTCATGCTGCTCGACTGGGGCGACGAGCGGTTCGGAATGGCCTACTCGTCATACCTTCCGCCGACTTTCAAGGGCCCGCACACCGAGTTCTATGGCGACAAAGGGGTGCTGGCAATCAACGGTGGAACCGGCGCGGACAGCGTCGAGACGTATGACGCGGCAGCGAACGGCGGCACCGGCGGCTGGAAGCCGGTCGGCCTGCCGAATGAAGGCTGGGACATCGTCGATCGTGCCGGAGCGATCACGCACTTGGCGGACTGCATACTCGACGACACAGAACTGCAGATGTCGGCCCGCCAAGCTTTGCACATCCTCGAGGTCCTGGAACTCGTGCCACAGTCACACGCAAGCGGTCGGTTTCTCGAGACGACGACGACCTTCTAGCCACGCCGCTGCCCCGGGAACCACCGCCCCCATCAGTAAACGAGGAGAAGCCAGGATGATAGACGAGACCCGCGCAGAGGACACAAGCGCTTCACCGCCGGTCCTGACGGACGGCCCGGTGATCGATCTCCTCGGAGGCAATCTGAACTCGTTGATCCCACCCCGTAGCCGGCCTACGGACTACGGTGGGGCGGTCCTCAGAGGCGGGGTGAACTGCGTCCATATCACGCTCGGTATATACGCCAGGGACATCGAGCATATGCTCGACGAGTTCTTCGACGCCTACAACCAGTTCGAGCAAATGGGCGACAAACTGCTCCACGTCGAGCGTGTCGCGGACATACACGAAGCTCGTGAGAGCGGCCGGTTGGGGGTCATCCTGGGGTTCCAGGGACTCGACATCTTCCGACACAACACCAAATTCCTCGCCATATTTCATCGCCTTGGTCTCCGCATAGCTGAACTCACCTACAACGAATCGAATATGCTCGGCGGCGGCTGCCTCGAGTCCAGTGACGATGGGCTCACCCTGCTCGGTATTCGGATGGTGCGCGAACTCAAACGCGCCGGCATTCTGCTGGACCTCTCTCACGCCGGTGTCAAGACATCCATGGACGCGATCGAACGGTACGAGGGGCCGGTGGTGTTCACTCATTCAAACGCCTACGAGGTCACGCCGAATCCACGCAATCTCACGGACGATCAGATCAAGCAGGCGGCGGCTACCGGTGGCGTTATCGGTCTCGCCTCCTACTCCCCCTTTTGCCACGTCGAGGGCAAAGACCGACTGGATCTCGACGACTACTTCCGCCATATCGAGTATGTCGCCGAACTGGTAGGACCCGAGCACGTGGCGATCGGATCGGACATAACGCCTCAATCCAAATTGGTTTGGGAGAATGCCACCAAGCGCATGTACCCCGACATGGTCGGGCCATACATCTTGGAAACCGAATACGTGGACGGCCTCGAGACCCACGCCGATTTTCCCGTGATTCCCGACGGGCTCCGGCGCCGGGGCTTTTCGGAAGATGAGATCCGCGGAATACTGGGGGGCAATTTCATTCGTGTATGTGAGCAGATATGGGACTAGTCAAAGGCAACATATTATCGATGACGTGATGGGCGAAGAGATGCTGTTTAATCGAGATCGCGCTTTTCTACTAATGGCAGAAGCGGGCATAGACGTTCTTCTCCTAACACAACCGAACAACTTCCTGTACCTCTCCGGGTTTACGCAGGTCAACTCGTTCTCGTTCATAGATCGCCCCTCGATTGGACTGTTCTTCGCAGATCCCTCGAGCGCGCCCGTCGCGATCATTCCCCACTGGAACTACCCCGCCTTCGTACGGGCAAGCTGGATTACGAAAGTGGTGGCCTATGCGGAGCACGCCACCGACCATGGTACGGATAAGTCCGGGGGTTGGCGCCAGGCGATGAAGGGGGCCCTGCGGGCCTGTCCCGATGCCCGCAGGATCGGCGTAGAGGAGAAGTTCCTTGCCAAGTGGATCCTTGATGTACTTGTCGACGCGTTTCCAGACCGAGCGTTCGTGGATTGCACGGAACTCATCCGCCGCATCAGAGCTGTGAAGACGCCAGTCGAAATCGAGCGCATGCGCTCAGCGACGAGGATTCTCGAGAACGCCTGCGAAGACATGCTGGCCAATGCGAGAGCGGGTATAACCGAGACGGAACTTGCCACCGCCTTCCGGGCCAGCGTCGGCCAGCAGGGTGGGGAGGGCATCAAGAACTTCGTCTTGGGGATCGGCCCGGAGAGCGTAGTCACGCACAAGGTCCCGGGTGCCTGCGAGCTGAGAGACGGCTATGTCCTGCGATTTGATCTCGGGGTCCAAGTGCTCGGCTACTACGCGGACAATGCTCGATCGTATGTTTGGGGCACGCCCAACCAGGTCCAATCACGAATCTATGCCGCCGTTCTGGAGGGGCAGCAGCGAGGTGCGGCGCTGCTTCGCTCCGGAGTGACCGCGGGGGAGATCTACGACGCAACGCTGGCCGCCGTTCGCGAGGAGATTCCCGGAATCAAGATGGAGCACGTGGGCCACGGCATGGGCGTGGAGCACCACGAAAGCCCGGCGCTGATCTACGGGAGCCGGCAAGAGCTCGAACCGAACATGGTGATCAACGTCGAAACGCTCTATAACGACCCCGAGCACGGTGCGTTCACCGTCGAGGACACATACTTGATCACAGAAAATGGAAGTGAGCGATGGACCGAGCTCCCCCGCGAGCTGTCGCTGATCTCGGGCGCGGATCGAAGCAGGCTATAGCGCTGGTTCGTGGCAACGAGCCGCCTCACGTTGTTCGGGGCGATGTGCCAGAGCCGCGCCGCCTGGGGGAGCGCTCACTGGCGCCGATTACCGAAGAACGTCCGGCTCCTCCATCAGCGTGCGCGCGGAGGTTTGACGGAACGCCGCAGTGGGGGCCTATGCGACTGCCGCAGCTACCTTCCCCAGATACCGCTGCGCACCCTCGACTACCCACTCGTTCCACTCCATGTACAGGAACCTGACGCCCATTTCTACGTATCGCAGTGCCAGGTTGGCCCTGATTAGGCCATCGGATCTCAGGGCTCGAACGGAAGGGAACGATTCATTGAGACCACTCCCCGAGGCGGAACTGGTGTTGGATGCTGGTGCCGAGGTGGCCGAGGGCCCGGTTTGGGACGCTGATTCCGGCTGCCTCATATGGGTTGACATCGATCGTGAAGCAGTGCATTTCTTCGATCCGGCCACTGGAGAAGATTCAGTGATTCCAGTCGGGCAAAGCGTCGGGGCGGTGGCGGCTCGAAGGTCTGGTGGCTACGTCCTGGCTCTGGCCGATGGTTTTGGCGCGGTGAGTGTTGGAGGAGAAACCACCATCCTGGCGGCCGTCGAAGACGAGGTTCCGGAGAACCGGATGAACGACGGCAAGTGCGACCCCGGCGGCCGATTCTTCGCCGGTACGACGCGGCGGGATTTCTCCGGACCGGAGGGGACGCTGTACCGGCTTGACCCAGACCTCAGCGTCCGTACAGTCCTCACCGACGTCTGGATCTCCAACGGAATGGGGTGGAGCCCGGACGGGAGCCGGATGTATTTCATCGACAGCCTGGCGCACCGCGTGGACGTATTCGACTACGAGGTGACAACTGGCGCCCCGACCAACCGAAGGACGCTCGTCCAAGTCCCCGCCGCTGAGGGTAATCCGGACGGCATGACAGTGGATGCGGCTGGCAATCTCTGGGTGGCATTCTGGGGCGGGTGGGCAGCACGGTGCTTCTCGCCCGATGGCAAACTGCTTGCGGAACTGCCGCTACCAGTTGCAAACGTCACGAGCTGCGCCTTCGGCGGACCGGATATGGCGGACCTCTATGTGACGACTGCGAGCCTGGGGCTGACCGGCGAGGAGCGTGAAGCTCAGTCTCATGCCGGGGGGTTATTCCGAATCTCCCCGCCGACAGGCGGGCTGCCGCCACATGATTTTGCGGGGTAGCGAATCGGTGGTGCGATTCTGTCGTATCCTGACCGGATGACGGGGAAACTGATTCCATTCACCGAGGGCGACCTGGATGCCTTCAGGATCGGTACGTGGATTCTTGGGACCGGGGGTGGCGGCGATCCTTACTTCGGGTATCTCTGCGTGCGGAAACTACTGCGGGAAGGCAAGCAGCTTTCAATAATGGATCCGGCCGACCTGCCCGACGACGCGATGGTCGCCGCAGTCAATCAGATGGGTTCGCCGTTGCCGGCCGAAGAGCGATTAACGGACCCGTCCACCATCGTCCGGGCCGTCCGGGCGATGGAGGACTACGTGGGCATCCGGTTCGATGCGATCATGCCCTGGGAGATCGGCGGTGGAAATGCGTTCCAGCCGCTGATGGCGGCGGCGGTGATGGGTCTCCCGGTGGTGGACGCGGATGCGATGGGTCGCGCCTTTCCCGAGGCTCAAATGACGAGCTTTGCGGTGATGGATTTCAAGTGCTACCCGCTGGTCATGGCCGATATCCGCCCGAACACGATCATCATTTCCCAGGCTGCCGATTGGAAATGGCTGGAGCGTCTCCGCCGCCGTGTCTGCACCGAGATGGGAGCCATTGCAGCGACGTGCAACCCTCCACGGACCGGCCTGGAGGTAAAGACCGGAAGTCATCTCCAGACGATCACGAAGGCCCTGAACATCGGCCGTACGGTTCAGGCTGCCCGCCGAGAGCACGCGGATCCTGTTCAGGCCGTTGTCGATCTCGAGGGCGGCGCGTTGATCTTTGTCGGCAAAGTTGAGGATATCGAGCGCCGAACGACAGACGGGTATTTGCGAGGAACGGTCACGATCGCGGGTCTCGATTTCTACGGTGGTCGTGTTCTGGAGATCGACTTCCAGAATGAGTTCTCCGTGGCAAGTCAAGACGGTCGTCCCCTGGTGACGGTCCCTGATCTGATCTGCACGCTGGATACGGAAACGGGCGAAGCCATTGGTACCGAGGTGATCCGCTACGGGCAACGCGTGACGGTGATCGTGCTACCGGCGCCACCGCTTCTACTCTGCGATCGGGGAATCGAACTTACCGGACCTCGAGCGTTCGGCTACGACATCGACTACCAACCACACCTCGGTTCGCAGCGGTGAACGTCGTTGGCATCGATGTAGGGGGAACGAATACCGACGCTGTGCTAATGGGTAATGGACGGGTCCTGGCTACATTCAAGAACCCGACCACGCCTGACGTCACGGCCGGCATAGTTGGCGCCGTTGGCGGCCTTATCCGCTCAGCAGGAGAAGCCGTCCGCGATGTGGACGCGGTCATGGTCGGCACCACCCATTTCACTAATGCCGTGGTTCAGGGGTTTGGACTCGAACCAGTGGGGGCAGTGAGGATCGGGCTGCCCGCCACCGCCTTTCTCAAACCATTCGTGGACTGGCCTGACCGCCTGGCGGCGAAGGTACGCGCGGGCATCTTCATGCTGGAGGGGGGCCACGAATACGACGGCCGTCCGCTGGTGCCGTTCGACCTGGACGGAATGAAGGCCGTCGCCGGCCAAATCGTCGAAGCCGGCTTGAGGTCCGTGGCCATCACGTCGGTCTTCTCGCCGCTCTCCGCAGAGTGCGAGGAACTCGCGGAGGAGATCCTGCTGGGCGTATGCGCGGAAATCGACGTGACGCTGTCGCATCGCCTAGGACGAATCGGCCTGCTGCCGCGAGAGAACGTGGCGCTTCTCAACGCGAGCCTGCGGCCCCTGGCCCGGATGACGGTGGACGCCTATGTCAGGGCGTTCTCGGACAGTGGTCTTAGAGCGCCGCTGTTCATAACTCAGAACGATGGCACCGTGATGACTGCAGAATTCGCCGAGCGCTATCCCGTGTACTGCTTCGCGTCTGGCCCTACGAATAGTATGAGAGGTGCAGCATTTCTCTCGGGGCTACAGGATGCGATCGTTATCGATGTCGGCGGGACGACCACAGATATCGGATTCCTCCGGAGAGGTTTTCCCCGTGAAGCAAACAGCGCCGTTGAAATCGGGGGTGTCCGTAGCCTCTTCCGAATGCCCGACCTGATCTCACTCCCTCTAGGCGGGGGAACAATCGTTCATGGAAATCCGTTCAGGTTGGGACCGGGGAGCGTTGGCTACGAGCTATCCACTCGAGCGGTCCTGTTCGGAGGGGCCGATACCACGTGTACGGACATCGCGGTTGCCGAAGGCCTGCTCCGACTCGGTGATCCGGTAAATGTCGCCAGGCTGGAAGCATCGCTCAGGGCAGATACCTTGATAGCCATTCGGACAATGGTCGAGCAGGCCGTGGATCGGATGAAGCCCGATGCCGGCGATGTGCCTCTTGTGGCCGTCGGAGGTGGCGCTTTTCTCGTTCCCGACGATCTGCCAGGAATCTCCGAGGTTCTCACCGTGGACCATCACGACGTCGCGAATGCCGTGGGCGCCGCCATTGCCCAGGTGAGTGGGGAGGTGGACCGGGTCTTCCAGGACCTAGACCGAGAGGTGGCCATAGCCCGTGCGACGTCCATGGCCGAAGAACGCGCCCTCGAAGCTGGAGCTAGAGCGTCTTCGCTGGAAACCGTCGAAGTTGAGGATCTCCCGATGGCCTATTTGCCGGGGAATTCGCTCCGAGTCAGGGCGAAGGTAGTGGGTGACATAGCGCCCTGACCAGGGCCGCTTGCCCCCTTTCCTGATCTGCGATGCGGGTGCACTCGGACTTCGGGCGCTGAGCCTAGAATCGGACACGAGTCGGCTCGATGGTGCAGGGACTCCCGCCGTGATCGCGGTTGATCCCTGACGTATCACCAGAGTGTGTACTAAGCCTTACGCTGATTCCGGAGCAACGAACGGCCTGAGATGTAGGCGGTGAGGTGTCTGGCCGGCCATTCCTACTTCGGCAAAATTGTTTCCGGCACCGCGCTCCCATGACACATCCGGATTCAGGCGCAATTGACTCATGGCGGCGGTCTGGGAGCGCTCAGTCACCCTCTTGCGGCACCGGCTTGGGATCGTATCCAGAAGTACGTCAATGCCATCCAGAAGCCGTATCACGGCCTGGCGGTCATGCACGTGCTTCGCGGATGAGCGTGGCGATCTCCTCCGCAAGCGCCAAAGCCTGCTCCGCCGTGGTGTATTGTCGCATCTCCGCAATTCGCTTCCGCTCCGATTCGACCAGCCGACGCCGGTCCTGGAAGACCTTCCCCATCTCCGACCAGGATGACTCCGACTCGGCGCCCCGCTCAATGATGTTGAACAGCTCTCTTAGCAGCGCGGCAGACTTCAGCCCCCTACTGGCTTGGACC
>CAUYYU010000020.1:0-15433 GCA_963577415.1 Chloroflexota bacterium | reverse complement strand
CCTGAGAGCAAAATCGTCCTACCGAAACTATATTCAAGCCTCTCGGTTGTGGTACCCGCCTACGGGCAGGAAAAGACCATTGCGGCCGATCTGACCAGAATACGATCTACCCTGTCACGTTTCGCCGGCCATTTCGAGATTGTTCTGGTCGTCGACGGCCGGGTGGATGAGACCGCGGCGGTCGCTTCCGCGCTCGACTTCGACGAATTGACGGTACACCTCATCGAAAACAATCGAGGAAAAGGCAATGCGCTGCGCACGGGGTTTCGGATGGTTTCGGGCGACATCGTCGGATACCTCGACGCGGGAATGGACATCGATCCCGCCGCGGTCGCCGTCGCATCCAATCTGGTGGAAAATGGCGAGGCCGATATTGCGATCGGATCGAAGCGGCACGTTGATTCTGAGGTGACCTATCCCCTCTGTCGGCGAATTTACAGCTTTGGTTACCAATCGCTCGTCAAAATGATGTTTGATCTGGAAGCCCACGACACCCAGGTCGGTCTGAAATTTATGCGCCGTGAGCTTGCCCAGAGTCTATTTACCGACTTGAAAGTGGACGGGTTTTCCATCGACATCGAGCTGCTCGCCCTGGCGGCGCGGCGAGGCTTCGATCGCATTGTTGAGTGTCCGGTAGGAATCAATTTGGACTTCCCGAGTTCCGTCACGGCGAGCACCGTCAGACATATGCTTATGGACACGATCAGAGTGTTCTGGCGGATGAGGGTGCTCGACCTGTATCCGGGGCACCCAACCAGAGGTGACCTGTGGGGTTGAATGACAACCGGGCCCGGCCGCTTGTGACCATCATCGTGCCGTGCAAGGGTCCCTCACCTCTTCTCCACGAATGCCTGGCCGCGATCGACGAATTGGACTACCCCCGGATTGAAACGATCGTGCTTCCAGACGAGCCCATCCCAAACGGGCTCGATGGTGTAAGCGTGTTACCTACGGGGGCGAGCGGACCTGCTCTAAAACGAGATCGCGGGGGGCGAGCCGCCGCCGGGGAGATCCTGGCATTCATCGACGACGACGCGTACCCGGGGTCGGACTGGCTGGACCGGGCGGTGGCGATTTTCGAAGATCCAGAGGTAGTCGCGGTGGGCGGGCCGGGCGTCACTCCACCTTCAGACGGGATTCTCGCGCAGGGGTCGGGATTGGTATACGGATCGAGGCTCGGGGGCGGGAATTATCGTTATCGGGTCCAGCCCGAAGAGGCTCGCTGGGTTGACGACTACCCGTCTATGAATTTCCTGGTTCGGAGTGAAGCTTTCGCGCAGGCGGGCGGCTTCGACACCCACTTCTACCCTGGCGAGGACACCAAATTGTGCCTTGCCCTGCTGAAAAACGGGGGGAAGATCAGATACGACCCGAACGTGCTGGTCTATCACCATCGCCGTCCCCTGTTCGGACCGCACCTTCGCCAGATCGTGCAGTACGGGGTGCATCGAGGGCATTTCGCCCGGAAGTACCCGCAGACATCGCTCCGCATCTCATATGTCTTGCCGGCGGTCTGGGTGCTCGGTCTGATCGCCGGTCCGCTTCTTTTCCGCGGTGTTGCCCCATTGTGGTTTCTATACCGGTTGGTTGTCGCTGTTTATGGCGCTACCTTGCTCGCCACATTTCTTGGCATAGCCGGTCGTACCGGGCGGCCGATTCTCGCGGCGGTCTCGGTGTTGGGCATCGTGGCTACACACGCGGTCTATGGGGTGGGCTTCATACGCGGCCTCTGGGCACGATCTCTGGAGCGTTAGGCATGAAGGCACCATCAGTCTCAGTGGTAATTCCCGCGTATAACGAGGCGGCGTCGGTCCGCACCGTTGTCATGGAATACGAGGCCGTGCTGCGGAAGTTGCCGGGCGATTTCGAGATTATCGTGGTGGACGACGGCTCTACCGACGGCACCCGGGCGATAGCCGAGGAGGCCGGAGCGCACGTGATCGGTCCGCCCTCAAATATGGGTTACGGGCATTCTCTGCGACGCGGGATTCAGGCGGCGCGTCACGAATGGATACTGATAACCGACGCGGACAACACGTACCCGGCGGACGCGGCCGCACAACTCCTGGAGATCGCCGGGCATTACGACATGGTGGTGGCCGCCCGCTCCGGACCACACTTCCACGGGGGACCTTTGCGGCGAGTGGCGCGCTTCTTACTCGTGCTCCTTGCCTCGTTTGTGACCGGTCGCCACATCCCCGACGTGAATTCAGGATTGCGCGTCTTTCGGCGGGATCTGGTGTTGCGGTACTTCGACATTCTGAGCACCGGATTTTCATTCAGCACAGGGTTGACGCTGGCGATGATGGGAGATGGATTGGGGGTGCACTTCATTCGAAGCGAGTACCGGTCTCGATCCGGTCAGTCAAAGATCAGACCGCTCCGAGACGGGCTGCGAATGATGCAGGTCATCGTTCAGGCGGCGGTCCGCCACAATCCAATCAAGATCTTTTCGCTGTTGGCGGGGCTCGCCTGGCTGCTGGCGTTCGCGCTTATCCTGGCGTGGGTGATTACCGGGGCCGGCAGTGTCCTGATCGCCGGCCTGTTCGGGCTTTTCTTCGGACTGCTGATTTTCGGTCAGGGGTTGATCGCCGAGGCTTCGCGGGGGTGATGGCGCTAGCCCGGCTCCATCCAGTTATCCCACCAGAGCTGAAACATCAAAAGCGTCCAGAGCATCTTGTGGTTATTTCGACGACGCTCCAGATGCTCGGCAAGGATTTTGGAGACAGTCGTCGGGTTGAAGATTCCCTGGCGTTCGAGCCGAACGGGGCTCAGGTAGTCCTGAGTCATCTGTCGGAGATCACTGGCTAGCCAGCGGGCGACAGGGATGCCGAAACCTTTTTTTGGCCGGTCGATTATGTCGTCTGGAAGTTGCCCGGCCATAGCCTCACGCAGGAGCCATTTTCGCGTGAAGCCGCGCAATTTCAGAGAGAGTGGAGTGTCGGCCAAGAACTCCATGACATCCCGGTTGAGCAACGGGACTCGCGTTTCCAGCGAGATCGCCATGCTGGCACGATCGACTTTTGGGAGGATCCCTCCCTCCAGATACAGCTTCATATCCTGGTACAGGATCCGGTTGAGCGGGTTGCCGGCCGGGCAGGGTTGCACGGTTCGCCTGACGAGCTCGCGGCCCGGCGCACCGGCAATTCGCTCGACGAAGTCGTCAGAGAGGATTTGCGTCTTCTCAGTTCCGAAAAACGATCCCAGCCACATTTGATGCTGTACGGACGGGATTTCGTTTGAACCGCGAATGAACCTGTTCGCCTTGAAGTCGAGAGAGAAGTCGGCGTGGGAGATGGGTAGCGACCTGACCAGCGGCTCCACAACGCGATGTCGAAACGGGGCGGGGAGGCGCTTGTAAAAGGGGGCGACGCGGTGCGCCTGCAAAGTCGAATAGCCGGCCAGCATTTCGTCCCCGCCATCGCCGCCAAGCGCAACCTTCACGTGTTCCCTGGCGAATTTCGAGACCAGATAGGTGGGCATCACCGAGGGGTCGGCGAAGGGCTCGTCGATGTGGGCGGCTAGATCGGGCAACAGATCCAGCAGCATTTTCGGCGTCAACGTCATCTCGTGATGCTCGGTTTGCAGGTAGCGGGAGACCCGCCGTGCGTGGGAGCTCTCGTCGAACGAACCCTCGGTGAAACCCACCGAGAAACTCTTGATCGGGCTGCCGGCAACCTTCGCCATCATGGCGGCGACGGCGCTGGAATCGAGACCCCCGCTGAGCAAAACTCCCACCGGAACATCGCTGACCATCTCCGCCGACACGGACTCCTGAAGAACCCTGGCGAACCTCTGCGCGTGGACGTGCGGCTCGTCGATACGGACGGACTCGCTGCGCTGAATCTCAAAATCCCAGTAGCGGAACTCGTCGATCGAGTCACGTTCGGCGATGAGATAGTGGCCGGGCCTGAGCTTCCGAACCCCGCGAAAGATGGCGTGGGGGGTGGGGACGTATTCGAATGACAGGTAGTGACCGAGAGACTCGGCGTCGAGATCGCGTTCAACCCTCGGGTGCTCGAGCAGCGCTTTGAGTTCGGAGCCGAACACGAGGGTTGTGCCGGTGTGGGAGTAGTACAGGGGCTTGATGCCGGCGCGATCGCGAGCCAGCATCAACCGGCGGCGTCGGACGTCCCACAGGGCAAAGGCGAACATTCCGTTGAGCTTGTCCAGAAATGCGTCGCCCCATTGCTCATAGGCATGCGCGAGTGTTTCCGTGTCTGAACGGGAGCGAAATTCGTGCCCCAGCGCGACAAGACGGTCGGTCAGTTCGCGATAGTTGTAAATCTCGCCGTTGAAAACGACCTGAATCGAGCCGTCCTCGTTTGTGGCCGGCTGTTGACCGGCCTCAAGGTCGATGATGCTGAGACGGCGTATTCCCAGCGCCACATGGTCGTCCAGATACGTGCCGTCGTCATCCGGGCCCCGATGGATGAGTCTTGTCTTCATGGCTTCGAGAATTACGGCGTCGGGAGGCCCGTCCCGGGACCCGGACAGGATTCCCACTATTCCACACAAACGTCTGCCCGCCTCAATTTCATCCGTGCTGCGTAATTGACGGAATCCGTCAACGTTTCGTACTCAGGCTCCCGGCGGAGCTAGAATCTGCCGATATCTCACTCACTGCCACCGGCAGCCAGGAGCCGCTCTTCATCGGGCAACCGCTTGTCTCAATTCTGATCGTCAACTACAACACCCGATCGTTGATCCGGGATTGCCTGAAATCCCTGCGTGAGGTCGCCTACCCGAGCTTCGAAGTGCTCTGCGTGGATAACGGCTCGACCGATGGTTCCGCGACGATGATAGGCGAAGAGTTTTCCGAGGTTCGTCTATTTGAGCAGTCCGAGAATTTGGGGTTCGTGGGAGCCAACTTGTTGGCCTATCGAGAGGCGACCGGCGATTACATTCTGTTCCTGAATTCGGACACCACGGTTGAACCTGGTTTTCTGTCAGAACTCGTCCTTTTCATGGAGGCCCACCCCGACGCGGGCGGCTGCGAGCCAAAAATCCTCTGGATGAAGGACCCGTCGCTGCTGGATTCGGTCGGAGATTATCTGACCTGGACGGGCATGTTGTATCACGATGGCTATCTGGCGCCCGACCAGAATCTTGATTCGCCGTTCCCAATATTTTCGGCGAAGGGGGCGTGCATGATGTTCCGGGATTCGGTCTTGCGGGAAGTTGGCGTGTTTGACGAAAGGTACTTCGCTTATTTCGAGGAGACCGACCTTTGCTGGCGGGTATGGCTTTCGGGCAGCAAGGTTTACTTCGTGCCCGACGCCCGGATACACCATCTACTGGCCGGAACTTCACGGAACTCGGATTCTTATCTGATCAACTTTCACTCGTTTAAGAACCGAATCAACGCCATGCTGAAGAACTATGGAATGATCGAGGCGTTCAAGGTGCTGCCCGTCCATCTCGCCATTTGCCTCGGCATCGCCGCCGTCTACGCTCTGCGTGGCCGGCTCCGGAAATCTCGCGCGATTCTGGAGGCCATCCTCTGGAACCTGCGCAATTTGCCGGGCACGTTCGCTGCCCGCCGTAACGTCCAGCGAAAGATTCGCCAGATCTCAGATCGTGACCTGATGCGAACCGCGAAAGTCCCGGTGCCCCTGACCTATTTCCTGAAGCTTTACCGCGATTATGAAGGCGTCTAGCGTCGACGCCGGCCGGTCCGCTCCAACGGGACGTCTATCGGCGTTGGCCGCCTCCGTTTTTCGCCCCGGAATCCTGCGGGACAACCTGGTGCTGTTCGGCCTCTCCATGGTCGTCAACGTCCTGGGATTCGCCTTCCAGTTCGTCATGGCAAGGCTCCTCACACCGGGGGCGTGGGCGGAGATGATCGCCGCGATCTCCCTCCTGGCCCTGCTCAGCGTCCCGGGCGCAGCCCTCAACTCGCTCGTCATCAAAGTCTCAGGCGACCTCTTCGTACAGGATCGGGGCCACCAGCTATGGCGCTGGCTCACCCGCACCACGGCCCGCGTGGGCGTGGTCGGATTGGCCATCGCGGTCGCCCTGGGCCTATTGAGTGGCTGGATCAGCGACCTCCTGCAGTTTGACGGGATCGCCAGCATCCTGGTCGTCGGATCGGCGATCGTCCTGTCGCTCGTCGCCATCGTGGTCAAAGGGTCGCTGGCGGGCACGAGCTCGTTCTTTTTCCTGGGCATCATCAGTGTCGCCGAAACCGCTTCGCGCCTGGGCGCCGGCGCCGGAATGGTGCTGCTGGGTTGGGCGGCGGCGGGTGCCGTGGCCGGATCTTCCGTCGGAGCCGCCGTGGCCGTGATCGGCGGAGCCGTCATTCTCTTCCGTGTAACCCGTCGGACTCACGGGCCGGAACGGGTGGAGACCCAACCGGTGATAGGCGGTCGGGACCAGCTGCGGGTGGTGGGCATCGCCTTCGCGCTGGCCATCGTATTGAACGCTGACATCCTGTTCGTAAAGGCATACTTCGACGATATCCAGGCCGCCAACTACTCGGCCGTCGCCCTCATCGGGCGGACTCTTTTCTTCGCCACCTCACCAGTGTCCATCGTCCTGCTGCCACATGTGATCCGGCGATACTCCTCCGGCTATTCGATAGTGCCCAGCCTGCTTGTGAGCGTTGGCCTGATCGGGGCCATAGTCACCGTCGTCGCCCTGACGGTCCTCATTTTCCCGACCTACGTCTTCGCCATCGCCTTTCCTGACCAGTACGATCTCAACACGACCCTGTTGTCGATCTACATCGTGGCCGGCACCCTGCTGTCGCTGAGCTACGCCCTGGCCCACCTGAACATCGGCGCCGGCAATCTGCGCCTGTGGAGTTTCATGTTGGTCGCCGTCGTCGCGATGCTGATCACCATGTTCAGTTGGCACGAGTCCGTTCAGGACTTGGCCACCATCCTCACCATCACGCTCGCCGCAACCACCGTCTACCTCGCCGTCGAGACATACCTGCTGGTCCGACGGCCCGTCTCCGGCCGCACCGTCGGAACCGCCTCCAAATAAGTCACCCCTCAACCATCCGGTATTTGACGTTTTTGGCCGGAAATGGTGTAGGAATTAGCGGCAGGTCGTATCAGCCGCGGTCATTCCGACCCGGACGTGAACGTGGATTTCTGAATCGCTCCCGGCCGATCGAAGTTCTCGACTAACCCACCGGATACATCGCGAACATCCCCCAAAACAGAGCGAGCGTCAGGGTCGTGCCTAAAACCCCGGCGGTGGGCGGATCCAGCCTGAACCTCAGGGCCCGGCCAACGCCGCGTGATGCGGCCGCCAGGGCGCCGACCAGAAGCGCGACCGCGGCGATCAGGCCCAGCCCGGTGAGCGGATCCGCGGCAAAGGTGGCTCGGACGAAGGTCAGCGGCCGAACCGTCTGCTGCAGCCGGTAATTGCTCGACCAATCGACACCGAGTTCGGCCTCCTGGTCCCGGAAACTCTCTCCCGGAAGCCCCGATCCAGCTCGCATTGGCAGGTAGATGTCGCCTTCAGCCCCCTCCGCCGGCTGAATTTCAATCTCAAATACCCGGCCCTCCGAATCGGCGATCGGGCCGAACGAGATTGCCTGGTCGGACACGCCCGGGCGGTTCACCGTGACCCGAGCCTCCGCGACCAGTTCGCCCCGATCGTCGCGGATTCTCAGGTTTAGCGGAAAGCCGTTCGTCGAGATCCTTTGCGCATCGATAGTTACCGTCACCCGGCTCAAGTACGGTGCCGGTGCAATAAATCTCTGCCCCACCGCACCAGCCAGCGGACCATACGGAAACGCATATCCCTCCTCGACGAACGTTACCGGCAACATCCGCTCCTGCCTCAAGAAAAGCGAACCCACGACCAGCATCGCCGCCAGGCAGGCGATCGCCGGCAGCATTCGATTGATTGCGCTGACGATCGGATTACGCCCGCGACGGTCGTGGTACGTTTCGGACCGAGGCTCGGCTAACATCTACCGCGCGATGGACACAGAATCTCTCCCAAACGGCAGTCCCATGCCGGCTCAATACATCTCGAACAGGAGCGGAGGCCTGCCTTGATCTACCTGGTCGGCCTGTTCCTGTCGGTCGCTTCCTTCTTCCTGCAGACTTGGCCTCGGTTTGGCAATCGCTATTTCGGCGTTGACACCTGGCGCCATCTGGCGATAGCCGACTACTACCGCCGGAAGCGCCGTGATCCCTCCGCGATCTTCGATCGCTACCTGATTCCCGAACCATCCGACTACCCGCCGATGTTGCGCTGGCTGTTGTCGCTCTTTCCAAGAAGACTACTGGAACGTTCACAGTGGCTCGTGAGCCCGCTTTTCGATTTCGTGCACTCGTTTCTCGTGTTCATCGTCGCCTACTCGTTCACCGGCAATGTTTGGGCATCGCTATCGGCTCAGGCTGCATATATCTTGGCCCCAATAGTGGTAATGGCAAACTCAAGCTTGACAACAAGGCCGCTCGCCTCCCTGACATTTACCGCGCTGATACTCACCGAGCTTGCATTTACCGCATCGGGCAATTGGATCTGGTTTCCCGCTTCCCTCGTGGCCGGCACCGTCCTGTTCCTCACCCACCGTATGAGCTTGCAGGCCCTCACCGTCGCCACCATAGCGCTCAGCTTATTCTTCCTCACGCCTTACTACGCGCTCGCGTTCCTCGGAAGCTGGTTGCTTGCGATCGTCGTTTCCGGCGGACTCTACTGGCGGGTATTCAAGGGACACCTCGCCATGCTCAACTGGTGGCGGGGAAACATTCACAACCGCTTTGCCCATCAGGTAAGGGGACTCCCAAAGAAATCTGAAGAGAGCGCCGATCCGGTTTTCAAGATCTACCAGATAGTTCGTCGCGCACCGTTCTTGGCGGTCTTCAGCGCCAACGTCTTCGTGGTTTTCGCGATCTTGGCCGCGGTCAATCAATCCCTCGATTTCGTGATCGCCGATCCCGTCATCTGGCAACGTGAGTTCAACTTCCTCCTGGTGTTGTCGTTAAGCCTTGTGGGCGCAGGCATTCTCATCCGACAGGTGAAAATGTTGGAATTCATGGGGGAAGGCGAGCGGTACGGGGAGTACGGCGTGTTCCCGACCGGGCTCGTGATAGCAGGCCTAGTCTCCTCGATCGATTCCGATCGGGGTGCCGCGTTCGCGGTCGCCTTCATCGTGGTGGCGCTGTTGGGCGGGCTTGCCCCGGCACTGTTTCTGCAGTACCGAGTCGTGGCCCGAGACATCGATCGATCCGTGACCACAGCGCTGATGCGGATCATGGCGGAGCTGAGTTCCCTAGATCAGCGGGCAAGACTAATGACAATTCCGCTCGGGCTCTCCGACCCGGCCCTGCACTTCTCAAACGCTCGGGTCCTGAGCACGGACAGTTCGTTCGGTCACCTTCACTACTATGATGACTTTTTCCCAGTCTTGCAGGTGCCGATAATCGACATATTTGACAGGTGGAATATCGACCACTTGCTGATAAACGAAAATTATGTGCGGTTGGAAGAACTCGGTCTCGACGAGTCCACGGTGAGACTGCGATCCGGCAACTTCTGCCTCCTCAAGGTCGATTCCGGCAAGGATCAATAAACTTGAACATACTGGTAACCGGTGGAGCCGGCTTCGTCGGCTCCTTCATCTGCGAGTCTCACCTCCAGCGAGGCGATTCTGTGATCGCTCTCGATCTGTCGGATGGCGCCAAGATCGACCATCTGATGGATAACCCTGACTTCCGGTTTCTCCAGGGGTCGATCACCGATGAATTGCTTATGGATCGCGAAATCCGCGCTTGCGACGTGATTTACCATCTGGCGGCTATCGCCGATCCTCGCGTGTACGTCGAGGACCCCCTGAGAACGATGGAAATGGATCTGGTTGCGGGCTTGCAAGTGGTGGAAGCGGCATCTCGGTACGCCAAGAAAATAATATTTACATCCACTTCAGAGGTCTACGGCAGAAACCCGAAGGTCCCGTGGCAAGAAGATGACGATCGAGTGCTCGGCCCAACGACCGTCAATCGTTGGTGTTACGCCACGTCCAAGGCCGCGGTCGAACATCTGATCCTCGCTCATCGACAGCGGAACTCTCTGGAATTCGTCATCTTCCGCCTTTTCAACATATACGGGCCGCGGCTCGATACCCTCGGTGCCGGACGGGTGATACCGATCTTCCTGCACAGGTTTCTTAACGGCCTGACGGTCCAGGTTCACGGCGACGGCAAGCAGACGCGCACATTCTGCTACGTCGAAGACGCCGTAGCGGGGATGGTGCAGAGTGCCATGTCCCCCGCTGCCGCCAACACCATATTGAACGTTGGCACCGATCTGGAGATCTCGGTTCTAGAAATCGCCCATACCCTCAAACGCTTAGGCGGATTTGAATCCGAAATTGAGTTTGTGAGCCACGAATCGGTCTTCGGGACCAGCTATGAAGACATTCCGCGCCGGGTGCCGGACCTCAGCCGCATTCAGGATATTGTCGGCTGGAGGGCGACGACCTCTCTGGACGACGGCCTGGCGAGGACCATCGAATACTATCGGGAGCAGGCCAGCCGCAGTATGTACGAGTGACCCGCTGAGTATCGCGGAACCCTGCGGGGTAATGGACATCTCGCCATGGCCGGGGGAACGCTTACCTGCTATCGGCGGCCCCCGAGACGCCAACGACGATACCCTCTGCCGGTTGGCAGGTAAATTCGCGACTGGATCGAAGCGAAAATACCGGTGAGCACGACCAGGGCGGAGCCCGGCCGGCCGGATATCGCGTACCGCTGCTGGCGGCCCGGCGACGATGACCAGCTCTGGCCGATGATCGAATCCGTCGGTTGGCTCAGTGAATCGCGCTACGCCGCCAAGTTCAACGACGCAGGCCTCATGGAAGACTCAATCGTCGTGGCGGAAGCCGGAGACGAGATCGTCGGCCACTGCCTGACCGCCGTTCGCACCTTGGTCCATGGCGACGCAAGGCTCAGGATTGGAAACGTCGGCCAGGTGATCGTAAGAGAGGAGTACCGCGGCCGCGGGATCGGAGCGGAGTTGTATGCGCGCACCCTGAGTTTCGCCGCCAGGAATGGTATCTGCGCCATCTGGCTTGTGGCCCACCCCGATGGAGGCCCGGCCTACGAAATGTACATGCGCCGTGGGTTCGGGATCGTACAGGGGCGGATGGCTTCGATCGTGGAAACGCGCAGCTCCAGAAAGGGTCTGAACGTTCGCAAAGTCCGGCCCACGAAGACGCGTATTACCTCGAATCTCCGGCGCAAGTTCGCGGCCACAACCGCTGGCGTGGAAGATCGAAACACCGACGTGTCGAACGGTACCGAGTGGTACATCGTCCGCGATGCGGAAATACCGGTCGCCGCCGCCGCGATCCGGTTCGTGGACGACCAGTGGACCCTGGCGTCCCTCCTCTACGACACGAACACCGATCCGGCGGACTACCTGAATGCCGTCGCGACGGCGCTGGAACTGACAACCTTCCAGCTGCACGGATCACCGCGTGGCCACCTGGTGGAGGCGACGCCCGGCTTCCAGTGGGAAAAACGCAGCGGCGAGAACCTGTTCCACATCGTGTCGCTGCGACGGCTGCTCGGGCAGCTCGCACCTTTTCTGCGGACCCGAGGTCGCTCACTGGGACTCAAGTCGACCCGGCTGACCGTATCCGCCCGGGATGAGGCGATCGCGATCCAGTTCGCCCAAGGCAACGTATCTCTCGCAGATCCATTGCCCGGCGATTCTGAATTGAGCTTCAATGGTGGCGGCCTGATCCCAGCTCTCTTCGGCACTCTCAATCTCAGAGAAGAGGTCGCGGAGGGCCGGGTAACATTCGACGCCGGAAACCTTGATCTCGATACGGCGATGGCCTGGCTATTGCCGTTCGAGTACTGTGATTTCACGCAACTAGCAGGTTGGTAGGCGAATTCCGGTTCGAGGCGATGATTTGCGAGTCAGCGTGCAATCTACGTACCCCGCCAGCCGCTATTGATGTTCGCACGCCGCCTGCTCGCCGACCCCTAAAACAGTGTTATCGAGTATTGAACCGAGCCTTCATATTGATGGCAACGAACCGGGGGCCTAGAGCGTCTACCTCGAAAATCACCACCGAGGCAAGGCCACTAAAATCGGCCTCCGGGCAGGATTGAGTCAGGGCGGAGGCGCGTGGTCGACGCGAATGTCCGGTTATCCGATGCGAGCACTCCGGTGGTCCTGACCGGCGGGTTGGCCAGGGAGCGTGCAAGAAGAAACGGAATGGGAGCTCAGGTCTGATGAACCAGATCTCCAATAGTTGGGACGCTGCCATTTCAACGTTCGGCCTCAGGCCCGACTCGGCTGGCGGCGTGGCAGTTAGTTCAGGAACCCAACGCGGTGGACCGTGAGCGACGGGCGAACAGGACCATGCAGTCGCCTCGGCCGAGAAGGTCCAGAATCTGGTCCAGAGCAAATACAGCGGCACGGCCGACGGGTCCTGCGGTCCAAGAAAAGCTGTTCGCGAGGGTGCCGACGGAAGCCTGACCTAGTTCAACCGGCTCAAGTCCCGCTCTGGCGACCGCCCAGCGCAGGGTCTCAGGGGTGAAGTGGGTTAGGTGGGCCGGAAGATCCCAGCCGGACCAGCGGCCCTGGGTAAGGAGCCGGGCGAGGGAGTCAGCGTTGGGTACCTGAAATATTGCCCAGCCGCCCGGTTTCAAGAGGCGAACCACCTCAAGCAGAGCGGCATTCGCATCCGGCACGTGTTCGAGCACGCTCCACATGCGCACAATGTCGAACTGTGAATCGCCAAAGGGCCGGTCCTCCAACGACCCGTGGAGGACGGTAAGGCCAAGTGCTTTAGCGTTGCTGACGGCCGTTTCGGATGTCTCGAGACCGCAGACATTCCAGCCGGCCTTTTGGGCGTCAAGCAGGAACGTGCCGTCTCCGCAGCCCACGTCAAGAAGGTCGCCCGGGCGGGGTCCCGTGGGCGCCCAGCCGAACCGCCTTCGAAAGATGGCCGAAGCCAAGACACCCGGAACTCCGGCCCCACCGACCGCGTAATGGTGGCAGACAACGAGGGCGCGGACATACTTTCGCATTCGTTCGATGAGCGGTAAATCGGCTTCGACTGGTTCGGAAGCCTCAATCGTGGAGTAGTACCCGCCGGATTCGTATAGATCGTGCAGTTGGTCCGGAGTGGGCCAGGGACCAGTTCGCAGGAGCCCGCATTTCACGCAGCGGACGACCCGAAACTCCAAGTCGGGCAGGTAAGGGGATCTGGGCGAGATGCCGGTGGTAGCGGTCGCGGTCTCCCCGCAGACGGGGCAGGGAGGGAGCCGATCTGAACCCCCGCGGCCTTCAGGGATTTGCATGGCGGCGGCGCTGACAGAGAAGGCGATCAGGCACTGAGCCAGCCGCCGTCAACCGGGATGATTTGCCCGGTCACGTAGGCGGAAGCAGGTGACGCCAGGAACACAGCAGTCCCGGCGATATCTTGCGGCGAGCCCCATTCGCCCATGGGGATTCGGCTTCGCACCCACGAGTTGAATTCGGATTTCTGGTACATGCGATCGTTGATATCGGTGTGAATGAAGCCGGGAGCGATGGCATTGACTGTAACGCCCGTGGGGGCGAACTCTGTCGCTACAGCCTTGGTTAGCTGCCCGACGCCTCCTTTGCTCGCGCCATAGATAGCGTTGCCAGCCATGCCGATGTAGGTGGTCAACGAGGCGATGTTGATGACCCGGCCGTAGCCACGCTTCAGCATGCTGCGAATGCCGTGTTGCATGGCAAAGCAGACTGACCGCAGATTGATATCGTGAACGAAGTCCCACATCTCCGGCGTTACGTCCAGGAAGTCACTGCGGCGTCCGACACCAGCGTTATTTACGAGAATATCCACCCCGCCGAATCTGGAATGGGTTTCATGGAAGAGCTTCGCCAATGATTCCAGGTCGCCGACGTCGGTCGGGACGACCAGCGCTTCCGCGCCGAAACGTACAACCTCGGCAGCCACTTCCTCCAGCTCATCCTTGGATCGGGCGGCGAGCACCAGGCTGGCTCCAGCTTTCGCAAGTCCGAGGGCGATGCCGCGGCCGATGCCTCGGCCGGCGCCAGTTACTACGGCGACCTTATCGCTGAGATCGAAGGGATTGCTATCGGAAGCGACATTGCTATCCACCATCACTGAATCGCCGAGAAATCGGTCGGGGTGAGAAACCGGTTCTCCACATATCTGACTATCTGCCCATCGGCCTCAGTTTCGGACTTGACTCTCAACCACTCCGGGGCGTTGATGAATTTTTCCCATTTTTCTTCGCGGTCTGCCATGTCGTCGAAGGCGATCAAATAGATGAGCCGGTCGTTGCGACCGACGGCCTCGATCCAGTAACCCACGTTTGTGATGCCGAGCCGGTCGAAAATTTTGGTGGTGTGGTCACGAAAGCGGGCGAGGATGTCGGGCATACGGCCGGGCACTACGTAGTAGGATCGCAATTCGTACAGCATCTGTAGATGGCTCCCGTTGTTGAGGAATTCTGGATGGCCCAAGCAACCATGGCGGCTGTCGCAGCCGAGTGCAAGTTACGGAGTAAGGAGTCAACCTAATCCTAGGTTTGGAAGGTGATGGTTGAATAAGACGGCACCCGACAGCCCGCACAGCCGACAAAAAGTTGAGCAGGCAATGCGGTTCATCGGTCTGGAACTTGAGCCGGAACCAGCGTTCAAAGGGGCGGTAATTACGGAAAGCGTGGCTCAGGGCGATGCGCGGGCGAGTTCGGATATCGACATGATTGTGCTTTTCGAGCCGCTTCGACTCGATGTGATTCCAGGAGATTTTCTCTGGTCGCCCGGAGATTCCGGGTTCCGGACGCGTCATGAAACGGATAATCCGGACACAGGCGGCATGATCCACTTCGACACAAATAGGGTGGATCTCGGGGAGTACAGAAAAGGCAATTGTCCAGAATTTTGGCGATACCTGCTGTCGATTGGACTATTGGTCTTTGACCGGGATGGGGATGTTGAGCCAGTGCTTGACCAACTGGCGGAGTTCTCCGGTGAGCGGCATCAGGATCGGGTGGCGCGGAATGTGTACAACGTTGACTATCACCTCAACGAGATCAAGGCGGTGAGCTGGCTGGAACGGTCGGGAGCGGTCGCGGCGCATGCTCATGTAAACGCGGGAATCAACTACCTGGTCGAATTGCTGTACGCGTATCACCGGAGTTGGCTTACGTGGCCGAACAAGCGAGTAGCCCTGTTGCTGCGATTTCCCGATCCGGTAGGGGACCTGGAAGCGACGCTGGAGGAAGGAATGGCGGTGCGGTCACATACGGCTGGGGATGTGCTCCGCAGGGTGCGGGTATTGCGTGGGTACTTCGATCGATTGATCGAATTGTTGCAGGGGGAAGGACTCTTGCCGAGCAAAGCGCCATTCGATTTTGCGTTTGGCTATGAGTGGCCGCAGATAGGGATGCGCCATAGCATGAAGGAATGGCGAGAAGCGAATGAGCGG
>CAUYYU010000019.1:0-15635 GCA_963577415.1 Chloroflexota bacterium | reverse complement strand
AGCAATTTGGCCACATCACCGGGGATGAATGGGGTGAGCCCGGCGGTGAGCGTGGCCGAGAAACTCATATCATCAAAGTAGTAACCGAGCCAGGGAAGACCAAAGACGTATATCACGATGTTCCCGGCGAGCATGGCCACGACTGCCCGTCGATAGGAACGATCCCAGCCGCGCTCGGCCAGGAAACCGACGACAAGGGCGGCTGCAGCGAATCCGGCCAGGTAGCCGAAGGTGTGGGGGCCGCCGTCGGGGGAGAAGAACGGAAGTCCAAGGCCGCCGGCGGCCAGATAGAAAAGCAGGGAAGATCCGCCGCGGCGAGCGCCACCAGTCGCTCCCACTAGGAGGACGGCCAGGGTCTGGGCGGTGATGGGTACCGGGTCGAGCGGGATGGAGATCTGGGCGGCAAGCGCGACAAAGAGCGCGCCGAGGATGACGAAAACGACGTCACCAATCAGACTGGCCAGGTCACCGACCGGGACCAGGCGGTCAGTTAGAGTGCCGCGATACTCGCCAAACGTGGAAACTCTCATACTCGTGCTCCTGGCGTGGATTGATTCAAAAGTCTGATACTAATCGCGTTGGGCTAGTCGGACCCGCAGAACCGGGCCACCTTTCGCGACTTCGGCACCTTCGGCGAGAAGTATGGCGGAAACAGTGCCGGCGACCTCGGCGACGATCTCATTGAAAACCTTCATGGCTTCCACGAGCCCGACGACCTGTCCCAGGGCGATTTCATCGCCAACCTTGACGAAGGGAGCTTCGTCCGGCGAGGAGGCGGCATAGAAAATTCCGTTGAGAGGTGAGCGGATATCAACTTCACCGGGATCGGGCTCGCCGTCGGTGGGGTCGGCCCCGGCGACAGAGTCGTCGTCACCGGAATGACCGGGGTTTCCCGAGGAAGGCCGCCGTCGGCGCAGGGAGATGCGGAAGCCCTGTTTACGGACTTCGATTTCGGCGATGTCGGTTCCTCGCACGCGGGCGATGAGGTCGTCCAGCAGATCGCGAAAGTCGGCCATGCGGCTCAGGCTCGGAGCTGGAGAATGTGAAGCCGCGGATCGCCGATCACGGCCACCCAAAAATCAGGGTGGCGTTCTGGCCGCCGAAGCCGAAGCTGTTACTGAGAGCGAAGTTCACGGTGATGTCCCGAGCCTCGTTTGGGATGTAATCGAGGTCGCAATCGGGGTCAGGATCGTCGTAGTTGATGGTGGGCGGGACGACGTTTTCGACGACCGCGAGGATGCTAATGATGGCTTCGACGGCGCCGGCGGCGCCGATCATATGACCGTGCATCGACTTGGTGGAGCTGACAGGAAGGACGCCGGCCTGCTCGCCGAAGACGGAGTGGATGGCGACGGTCTCGGCCCTGTCGCCTGAGGGGGTGGAGGTGCCATGAGCGTTGATGTAGTTGATCCCGTCGCTGTTCAGGCTGGCCTTCGCCAGAGCGCGTTGCATGGCGAGGACGGCGCCGCCGCCGTCTTCGGGAGGAAGGGTTATGTGGAAGGCGTCGGCGCTGGCGCCGTAGCCAACGAGGTAGGCATAGACTCGGGCACCACGATCGCGTGCGTGCTGTTCGCCTTCGAGGACGATCACGCCGGCGCCTTCGGCACTGACGAAGCCGTCACGGCCGGCGTCGAAGGGGCGGGAGGCCTCCTCAGGCCGGTCGTTGAAGCCGGTGCTCATGGCGCGGCCCTGGGTGAAACCAGCAACCCCGATGCGCGTGATGGGGGCTTCGGCGCCACCGGCGAGCATCGCAACGGCGTCGCCGCGCTGGATGGTGGCGGCAGCCTCGCCGATGGCATGAGCGCCGCTGGCGCAGGCCGAGACGTGGGCCATGTTGGGTCCGTTGAGGCCAAGGTCGATCGCAACCTGACCGGCGGCCATGTTGGCAATCATCATCGGGACGAGGAAGGGTGAGACCCGGCGGCTGCCGCGTTCGTTAAGAATCCCGATCTGGGTGGAGAGGGTGGCGATGCCGCCGATTCCACTGCCGACGAAGCAGCCGAACCGCTCCCGGAGCTTTTCGTCAAGCTCGATTCCGGAGTCGGCCATAGCCTCGCGGGCGGCCACTATGGCCATTTGCACGTAGCGGTCAGTGCGCCGGGCGACGCGGCTACCCAGGGCGGAATCGCCGTCAAAGTCGTCAGCCTGGCCGGCAATTCGGCAGGGGAAATCATCGGCGTCGAAGTGAGTGATGGGAGTTATTCCCGACTCGCCGGCGACCACGTTTCGCCACATCGTCTGTATGCCGATTCCGACGGGGCTTACCACGCCCATGCCGGTTACGGCCACTCGGTTCGACAAGGTGATGAGGTCCTATCCGCAGCCGGGGCCGCCGGACCCGGCCGCCAAACCGCTTAACGGCCTGTGTTCAGGGCGAAATTATATCAGTGAAATCAGCCGCATAAGACGAGTGATCGGCAGGCCGGGGGGGCATTGACGCCATCGACCGGCGGTGATAACTTCCCGCGAACTGTCCGGCCTACCGTAAGGGTCAGCAGCCGGAGCAAGCACCAAGGCGTGGGGCCTGGAGCGATGCCTTGCCATTGAAAACGCAGATCGCCGGCTGGGGGATGAGCCTGCCGGCCACCATCCGCACCAACAAAGACCTGGAAAACCTGGTCGACACGTCGGAGGAGTGGATCCGAACGCGGACCGGTATTCGCGAACGGCGAATCGCCGGTGAGGGGGAGACGACGTTCACGCTGGCGCTGGAGGCGGCCCGGCGGGCGGTGGACCGGGCGGGGATCACGCCGGACGAGATCGACATGATTATCGTGGCGACGATAACGCCCGACTACGGCTTCCCGGCGGTGGCGAACCTGGTCCAGGACGCGTTGGGAGCCGCCAATGCCGGCGCTTTCGACGTCAATGCGGCCTGCACCGGGTTTATTTGCGGATTGGCGATCGCCCACGGGCTAATTCAGAGCCAGCAGTACCGGACGGTGTTGCTGATCGGTGCGGAGACGATGTCGCGGATAGTGGACTGGACCGACCGCTCGACGTGCGTGCTGTTCGGGGACGGGGCGGGAGCTGTGGTGCTGAAGGCCGGGGACGGCCCGCACGGGGTGATGAGCACGCTGCTTCGTTCGGATGGAGCGGGGGCGGAGCTGCTGTACCAACCCGGCGCCGGGGGCCGATCGCCAGAGAGCACCGAGGCTATCGAGCAGGGGCTCCAGTTCCTGAGGATGGACGGTCGAGAGGTCTACAAATTCGCGATCCGAACGATGACCGGCGCGACAAACGGAACGTTGGCGCGGGCGGGGCTGGAAATGGACGACATCGACGTGTTCATCCCGCACCAGGCGAACATCCGCATTATCGACGCCTCGGCGGAGCAGCTGGGCCTCGACCGCAGCAAGGTATTTACGAACGTCGAGCGCTACGGGAACACCTCGGCGGCGTCGATTCCAATCGCGTTGTGCGAGGCGGTGGAAGATGGCTGGATCAAGCCCGGCGACAAGGTGCTGATGGTGGCGTTCGGGGCGGGGCTGTCCTGGGGCGGCACAGCGATGGCGTGGTCAGCGCAGCCGGTCGGGAGTGAGCCAGCCGGAGCGGTTCCAGCGCGGGCGGAGGCTTCCCGAAGCTAGGCGCCGTTCCGGGCCCGCGCGGAAAGCGCCATCCCCGGCCTGTCCACAGTTTCTCCGCCGGCCTTGAACAGGCACCAGCGAGTTTATAACCATTCCACCAGCTGCTCTTACCCGGCGAGCGAATACTTATCCCCACTTTACCCACGACGAATGTCGCTTCATTCCGCAGCTTTTCCACCAGTTGTCCACAGGTAATCCCCGGCCCGTGAACCGACGAGTGACCAAGACCGGCGCTGTCAGCCCGTCAGCGGCCGGCGTTTCGGCACCCCGGCACGCCGGGGGTACTCGGGCGGCGTGGGGGAGGCTTTGGCGAAAACCGCCAGCACCCGAGGCTGGTTGAGACCGGGCAATTCGTAGCGATGAAGCTGCTCCAAGGTGCCGCCCAGTTGAGCCGCCACCGGCGTCGCGGCCTCCACTTCGGAGACCTGCGCCTCGGTCTTGTAGAGGAGCACGAGCCCGCCCAATCGGCAGAGCGGCAGGGAGATTTCGAGCGCGGCCGGGGTAGCGGTGAGGGCCCTGGCGGTCACGACGTGAAAGGATTCACGCAGTTCGGAATCGTGCGCGGCGAGCTCGCCGCGCGCATGCTCCACGCGCACGTTAGGCAGCTTCAGCCCGGCCACGGTCTCTTCCAGAAACCGGCAGCAGCGTCCCCGGGACTCTATGAGACGCACGAAGGTGGACGGGCGGGCGATGGCCAGGGGAATGCCGGGCAGGCCGGCTCCGCTGCCGATATCGGCGATGCGGAGCGGATCGGGGTCGGCAGCGACGGCGTCCAGGACCGGCAGGGCGGCGAGAGAATCGGCCAGATGCACGGTGTCAAGACCGGCCACGGTCGATTTGCCGATGTACCCGCGCGGTGCGGCTAGCTCTGTCAGGACCCGGGCGTAATCGCGCATCGTGGATCGGGCGGCGGAGTCCAAGTCCTTCAAATAGGGCAGGTCGTCCCAGCCGCCGGCCTCTTCTGGCTCGTTCAATCGATGGGCCAATCAGTTTTCACGGCCCGCACCCGGTTCAGAGGGTAACCTTTGGGGCGATCGGCGCGGACCGGCGAAGCCAGCGGAGGAACCATGGAGCGGCTCTGGAGTCCCTGGCGGATGGAATATATCGAACGGAACCACGATGGGGATGATTGCCCCTTCTGCATCATCCGTGCAGAAGCGGAGAGATTGCCGGGATTGATCGTGGCGGCGGGGGAGCTGGCGTACGTCATCCTAAATCTGTACCCATACAACGGGGGACACCTGATCGTGAATCCCTACCGGCACGTGGGCGATGTCGTGGATATCACGCCGGAAGAATTCGCGGATATAACGGGCCTGCTGCAGGACGCTGTGCGGGCGCTGCGAGGGGCGATGAAGCCGACGGGGTTCAACGTGGGTATGAACATGGGAAGCGCGGGAGGGGCGGGAATTCCAGATCATTTGCACTTTCATGTGGTGCCGCGGTGGGACGGTGACACGAATTTCATGCCGGTGGTGGGTGAGACCAAGGTGATGCCGGAGGGCCTAGAGCAGACGAAAGCAAGGCTGGTGGAGGCGTGGCCGGGCTAGACCCGCCGGCCGCGGCGAATAGTTCGCCCGGAGGGAGCGCCGGCGCGGCGCCGGTGCGAACGGGCAGAGGTTCCCGGGACGGAGTTTGCACGGGAAATAGCCCGAAGACATCCAGCGGCCAGTAGATAAACCACACTTTGCCGATGATCGCCTGGGCAGGCACGGGGCCGAATCGCCGCGAATCCCCGCTTTCACGGCGGTTGTCGCCGAGGACGAAGTAGGCGTCGGTCCCGAGGACGAGCGGTGGCATGGAAAAGTTGCCAAGATTTTCCACGTAGGCCGATTCGTCCAGGCCGATGCCGTTGATGAAGACCTTGCCGTCGCGCATTTCAACGGTCTCGTGCGGAAGTCCGATGACGCGTTTGACCAGGTCTTCGCGCTGCTCGGAGGGCTTGCTGATCACCGTCACATCGCCACGATCAGGGGTGGACGTCAGGTAGGAAATCTTGGTCACGAGGACGAGTTGATCAGTTATGAGCAAAGGCAACATACTGCGACCCTCGACGCGGAAATTCTGCACGACCAGGCGGGAGGCGAAAAAGATGAAAGCGGCGAGCAGGAGAGTCTCCGACACCTCCAGAACCATCCCCTGATGCCGACGCCAGAAGGCGCTCACCGGGGGACGCGATGCGGGTTGATAGGCGCGAACTCTTCCATGTGCTGGGCCGGGTCGCCAGAGGGCGCAATGGGCCGGTGCAAATCTGCAACATGGTAACATCGCCCCATCGAGGTGACGCGCCGGGAACCGACCGGTAGAGCCCGTTTCTCCCAAGGACTTAGCGATTCTTGACGCGCCGAGGACGGATACTGGAACTGGCCGGGCCGACGGCATCGGTCGCGGTGGTGGTGGCGCTGCTGGATCAGATCGCCAAGGCGGTGATGACGGGCATGTTGTCCGGTCGGGAAGACCCGGAATTATGGATCGTGGAACCACTCATCAGCCTGAGGCTGGTCCACAATACGGGCCTGGTTTTCGGGATGTTCTCGGGGAGGTCGGCACCGTGGGTGTTCACCGGTCTGGTGGTGGCGGCCGTGGTCGCGCTGGTCTGGGTCTATTCGCGGCAGTTGCAGCGGCCGACGCTCGCGACGCGGCTTGTTTTCGGGGTGACGTTCGGCGGAGCGCTGGGGAACCTGATCGACCGATTTCGGTTTGGATACGTCGTGGATTATGTTTCCGTGGGGCCGTGGCCGGTGTTCAATATCGCCGATGCGGCGATCGACATTTCCATCGTTCTATTTCTGATTCTCTTTCTCACTGGCCGGTTGGAAAGACGCCCAAACCTGCCGGCTCCGTTCACCAGTTAGAAGCCGGACGCGCCCGGGCACTTCCTTGAGTCCGGACAGGGTTGAAAGATTCGCGGCGACCGAACAGGAAGCCGGCTCGCGAGTTGACGTGGTGGTAACCGCCCGCTATCCAGACCTGAGTCGCAATCGCGTGCAAAAACTGCTGGACGAGGGCCACGTACTCCTGAACGAGGAGTCACCGCGACGGGCGAGTCGGGTGGAAGCGGGAGACGAGATCGAAATCACGATTCCGGACCGGCGCGCGACGATATCGCCGGACGAGGGCATCGCGATCAGGGTGATCCATGAGGGCGAGGACGTGATCGCCATCGACAAGTCGGCGGGGATGGCTGTGCATCCGGGCGCTGGACGGCCAGACGGGACGCTGGTGAACGGCCTGCTGGCGCGGTATCCGGAGATCGCCGGAATCGGCGGGAGCGACCGGCCGGGGATCGTACACAGGCTGGATATGGACACCTCCGGAGTGATGCTGGTGGCGCGAAGCGAGCGGGCTTATCGCACCCTCGTGGAGCAATTCGGATCGCGAGGGGTCGAAAAGACTTACGTAGCGGTGGTGGATGGCCGCTTTCCGCACGATTCGGGGGTGATTGAGGCGCCGATCGCCAGGTCTGCGGCCGATCGCCGGCGGATGGACGTGGATTGGACCGGAAAGCCGGCCGTGAGCGAGTTTCGCACGGTGGCGCGGGGCCCAGAGGCCACTCTGCTGGAAATCCGGCTGGTGACGGGGAGAACGCACCAGGCGCGGGTACACCTGGCGGCGGTGGGGCATCCGGTGCTGGGAGACACCGTCTACGGCAAAGGCGTAGCCGCCAGGGCGCCCCGACAGATGCTGCACGCATGGCGGATCGCAGCGGACCTGCCAGCAGGCGGGCGGCTGACGGCGCGAGGCGGATTGCCCACCGATATGGCGCAGGCGCTGGTGGATGCGGGGCTGGGCGGGGATGTAGAGGAATACGTGGCTACGGGGTGGGAGTTGGATTAGGCGGAACGATGTCGTCGATCTCGGGCGCGACCTGGCGGGCGAGGAGGATGCCAAGTTCGTAGAGCAGGTACATGGGAATGGCGAAGGTTAGCTGAGTGAACGGGTCGGGGGTGGGGGTGATGACGGCGGCGATGATGACGATGGCGTAACGGCGGAGGCGGCGGAAGGTACGGGCGTGGAGGACGCGGTAGCGCGCGAGGAGGTACATCGCGAGCGGGATCTCGAAGACGAGTCCGACGGAGAACAAGATCCTGGAGCGGAAATCGGCTATGGCCGGGTCGCTGGGCCTGATGGTGACATCATAGGGGCTGAAGCTGGTGAGGACGCAATGGAGAAGGGGGCGACGATGAACGAGGCGAAAAGGGCGCCGACGGAAAAGGCGACAGTTGCCAGAATGAAGACTCTAAAAGCCTCGAGAATCACGCGCTCCCGGCGGTCCAAGGATTCGTTCGTCTACCGATGGGCTGGCGGTTGATAGGTGTGATCTTTGGATGGTAGCCGACGCTCTTGCGGAATGGCGGGTTGAGTCGGTGAAAACCGCTAAACATCGTAGCATCGCGTTGCGGAGTGGGGGATGGGGGATGTGGCCTCGCGGGAGGTCCGGTTGTTTCCCAACCTGCACGCCGGTCGGGCCACGGCCAAGCTCCGCCTGTTTTTTTCGGGCAGCGGAGGCTCTTCGACCCTTTTCGTCTGGCAGCGGACGCGGACGGAGGCTGCTACTCAGTGGATCCGGCAGATTCCGATTCGGCTGCGGCTGTGGCTGCCTGAATCTCTTCCTCGGTGTCGGGCACGGCGATGCGGGCCAGGAGAACGCCGAGCTCGTAAAGGAGGTACATGGGAATGCCGACGACCATCTGCGTGAATGGGTCCGGGGTGGGGGTGATGACGGCGGCCAAGATGGCTATGACCACGATCGCGTAGCGGCGGAAGCGCTGCAGGGTGCGGGTCTTGATAATCCGCAGTCTGGCCAGCAGGAAGATCACCAGCGGCGTCTCGAAAACAAGCCCTACGGCGAGCATCATCTTGATGACAAAATCGGAGAAGGACGAAACGCTCAGACTGGTGACGATCTCCGGAGGGCTAAAGTCGGTAAGGAACTTCAGCGTAAAGCTGAGGACGACGAACCAGGCGAACATGGCGCCGATGAAGAACAGGCCGGCGACGGCTGGGATCGAAATGTAAAGAATGCGGCGTTCGTGGGGATGGAGACCGGGCGAGATGAAGGAGAGTACCTGATAGACGACGAGCGGGCTGGAAACACCGACGCCGAACAAGAGAGAGATCTTGATGAACGTAAAGAAAACTTCGGTGGGGGTTATCTGCTGCAGTTCGACCGCGTCCGAAAGCGGCATTTGCAGAATAGCGAAAACCGTGTCTTTGAAGGGCCATAGGGCGAAGCTACACGCGACGACGGCGATGGCGGCGATGGTCATGCGGGAGCGAAGCTCGAGCAGGTGATCCCGCAGGGACATCACGCCCAAATCTTCGTCGCTGACTTGTTGGTCGGCGGTGGTATCAGCCATCAGTCACAGCCTGTGATTGGGAGCCGGAATCCGGTTGATCTTCCCGGGCTCGCTGAATTGTCCCCAGAACTCCGTTCACGAATCTTGCGGATGCGTCCGAGCCATAGCGCCCGGCGAGACCGACGGCCTCGTCGATCGCCACGGCGACCGGCGTATCACCGCTCAACAGCTCGGCGGTCGCCAAGCGCAGAAGCGCCCGGTCGATGGCGGCCAGTTGCTCCAACGGCCGCTTTGGAGCGGCGAGCACAATTTTCCGGTCGATGTCGTCCATTATCGCATGCAAACTGGCGTACAGGCCACTTATGAACGAGATGTCGTCCGGCATCAGACCAACGGCGGCGGCCCGGTCGTCAAGGAGATCGGCGGCGTCCTTGCCCGCCAGATCGGCCTCGTAAAGCACCTGCAGCAAGAGCTCGCGGGCGCCGCTGCGACCCCGCAAGATGGGCTTTCGCACGGTGGTATTCGTCTCGTTGGTCAATGCGGTGGTCGCCTCAACCCTGGTAAGACGGGGTGAGCCCGGTGAGGGGTCGCTCGCCGAGAGCGGACTCGAGGGTGACTTCGCCGTCGACGAATTCGTCGGATTCGAGCACGCGGAGCAAATAGGCGAGGTTGGTCGGGAGGCCGCCCACGCGCATCTCGGTCACGGCCCGCCGGGACGTTTCGAGGGCATGCAGCCGATCTTCGCCCCAGCATACGACCTTGGCGAGCAGCGAGTCGTAGTGCGAGGTGACAGCCTGGCCGGCGCTCATGTGGGTGTCCACGCGAACGCCGGGACCGCCGGGAATCTGCAGCTCGGTGACCGTGCCGGAGCCGGGAGTCCAGTTGTTGTCGGGATCCTCGGCGACGACCCGACATTCGATGGCGTGACCGGAGAATTTGACCGCTTTCTGATTCAAACTGAGCCTTTCCCCGGCGGCCAAGGAGATTTGCTCTTTTACGATGTCCACCCCGGTGACCAGCTCGGTCACTGGATGCTCGACCTGGATGCGAGCGTTCAATTCGAGGAAGAAAAAGTCGCCATTTTCATCAAGGAGGAACTCGACGGTACCGGCGTTGTGGTAGTTGAGCTTTCGGGCCAGTTTCACGGCGGCGTCGGCGATGCGCTTGCGGGTGCGGTCCTCGAGGCGGGGAGCCGGGCTCTCTTCAATAATTTTCTGGTGGCGGCGCTGCACGGAACAGTCGCGCTCTCCGAGGCTGATGACATCCTTCTCGTCGCCCAGGATTTGGACCTCGATGTGACGGACGCCGAGCAGGAGTCGTTCCAGGTAGAGATCGGGATTGGAAAAGGATGATTTGGCCTCCGCCTGGGCGCGGGAAAATTCGCGGGCGAGATCGCCGGTGTTGAGAATCCGCCGCATCCCGCGTCCACCGCCGCCGGCGGTGGCCTTGAGCATGGCCGGGAGACCGAGCTCGCGGAGTTCGGCCCGGGCGGTCTGGAGGTCGACAAGGCGGCGATCTGAAGTGGGGAGGGTGGGGACATCGGCGTCGCGGGCGGCACGCACGGCAGCGCTCTTGTCTCCGGCGATTTCAAGAATCTCTGGGGAAGGGCCGATGTAGGCGAGATCGTACTGGCCGCAAATCTCGGCGAAATAAGCGTTTTCGGCCAGAAAGCCGGCACCCGGGTGGATGGCGTCAACGCCGGAGATGAGGGCGGCGCTAATGACGTTGGGAACATTGAGATAGCTGTCGCCGGCCGGAGCCGGGCCGATGCATACCGAGTGATCGGCCAGGCGCACGTGCATGGCGTCGCGGTCGGGCAGGGAGTAGACGGCCACTGTCTGAATACCCAGCTCTCGACAGGCGCGAATGACGCGGACGGCGATCTCGCCACGGTTGGCGATGAGGACTCTTTGAAACATGGCCCTCTAGCCTACATTGCCAGGCCGCCGTCGACGATGACGGTCTGACCGGTTACGTAGTCGCCGGCGTCGGACGCGAGGAACTCGACCCAGCGAGCCACCTCTTCGGGCCGGCCCAATCGGCCTAAAGGAATGGCCGCGGTGAAGCCCCGGAGGGCCTCCTCGGAGAGAGCGGCGGTCATGGGCGATTCGATGAAGCCGGGAGCGACGGCGTTGACGGTGATGCCGCGGGAGGCCACTTCGCGGGCCATGGCTTTGGTGAAGCCGATAAGACCGGCTTTAGCGGCAGAGTAGTTGGCCTGGCCGGGATTGCCCATGATGCCGGAGACAGATGAGATGTTCACAATGCGCCCGAACCTGGCCCGCATCATGGGTCGCAGGGCCGCGCGCGTGCAGAGGTAGACGGACTTGAGATTGGTGTCCAGCACAGCGTCCCAGTCGTCCTCTGACATGCGGGCCAGCAGGCCGTCGCGGGTGATTCCGGCGTTGTTGACCAGGATGTCAAGACCGTCCCAACGGGCGGCGGCCTGCTTGACTAGGTCGGCGGCGGCGTCCGCGTCGGTAATGTCAGCGCCGATGGTGATGCCCTCGCCGCCGGCGGATGTTATTTGCTGGAGCAAATCGTCGGCCGCGGCCTCGTTGGTATTGAAGTGGATAGCGAGCCTTACGCCGGCACCAGCCAGAAGTTTGGCGATGGCCCCGCCGATGGCGCCGGAGGCTCCGGTCACCAACGCCCGCCTGCCTTCCAGGCCCTTCGGGCTTTCTTCTTTCATTGGTTCTGCCTGATCTCGTTGTTCACTAATCAGCGTCCCCAAGAAGGAAAGTCGAAAGCACCGGGACGGTATCGGCGTGGCCAACGGACTCGGTGCGAGCGTCCGGAGCGATTCGTCCAACCAGGCGGGAGAGCACGCTGCCGGGTCCGACTTCGACAAACGTGGAAACGCCGGCGGCGGCCATGTTGGTAACGGAATCGGACCACTGCACCGGGGAGGTGACCTGGCCGGCCAGGTCTTCGCGTAGCACGCCCTCGTCGGTCTTCATCTCGGCGTCAATGTTAGCGACTACCGGAGTGGCGGCGTCGAAGAACTCGGCGTCTGAGAGCTCGGCGCGAAGGCCTTCGGCGGCGGGCTCCATGGCGGCGGAATGGAATGCGCCGGAGACCGGGATGGGCAAAGCGCGGCGGAAGCCGTGGTCGGCGGCGGCAGCGCGGGCGGCGGCGATTCCCGCCAGATCACCGGCGATGACCGTCTGTCCGGGTGAGTTGAGATTCGCCACCTGGACATAGCTACCAGGGACCTCATCGCGAACGGCGGCGCAGAGGCTTTCGGAATGTGCGCGGTCACCGCCGATCAGGGCCAGCATGGTGCCGGGACTGGCGTCGGCGGCTTCTTGCATGAGGCGAGCACGGGCGGCTACCAGCGCGAGGCAGGCGGAGATGGACAGAGACCCGGCGGCGGCGAGAGCGGCATATTCGCCCACGCTATGGCCGGCGACGGCCAGAGGCGGGGCAGGGGTGGGGGCGAAGCGATCACCGATCTCCAAACCGGCCTCGGCGTATGCGGCGGCGAGCACGGCCAGGCTGGTGGCGACGACGCACGGTTGAAGATTGGACGTGCGGGTGAGCTCATCTTCAGGACCATCGAAGCAGAGGCGGCGCACCGGGAGACCGGCGGCGGATTCGGCGATGTCGTAGATGCGGGCGGCGGCGGGCCAAGCTTTAACAATGTCGGCCCCCATGCCGACGAATTGCGATGCCTGGCCGGGAAACAGCAGGGCGTAACTCATGGATTCGGCGTCAAGGAGCCGGCGAGTGAGACCCGCGGCAGGCCTAGCGGTACTTGCTGACCGCGACGTCGTCGGTTACGACGATTTCTTCGCCACGATAGTGGCCGCACACCGGGCAGACCTGGTGTGAAATGGTCAGGGATCGGCAGTTTGAGCAGCGCTCAAATTGCCGGCCGGAAAGCGCATGATGCGCCTGCTTCTTGCCCCGGCGGCCACGGGAAATTCTCTGTTTTGGTTGCGCTCCCACGCTATTCCTCTTCCTTGTCTCGGGATGGTTCGCCCGATTCCAATAACCGGGCCTTCAAATCTCGCACGGGGGCCAGACGGGGATCGATTTCTTTTTCATCTGGCCCGCTATTGTACGACGCCAGTACACCCACGTACCGATCACAGGCCCCGCCACAGTCGATATCGGGATTGACGGCGGTGATGATGCTCTGCCGCACCAGATCAGTCAAGTCCAATTCCGACCGGTCGATCAGGGGAAAAACGTCGGGGTCGTAAAAATCTGACTCAGGATTAAACTCCGGTTTTTCCGGGGGAAGATAGCGACCGCTGATCTGTACTTCGACCGATCTCTCTAGCGGATCCAGACAGAGGCGGCACGCAGTGGTTACGCTCGTATTCAGCGTTCCCAGAACCACGATGTCGCCGTCGCCGCGGACGATCCGGATGTGCCCCGAGAGCCGGCCAAGATCTTCTTCCAGGTCGAGCCCGGCTCCATCGGAGTCGATGGGAATGTCTTGCTCGGCGCCGGAGCGCGAGCGATACAGGCGCGAAATGCTGGCTACGTAGTCCTGCATGGTGATAACCGCGAGACGCGGGGGCGACTATTGGGGCGGGAACTGCTGCGCCGACACGGACTGTGGTTCCATCGATACTTCGGAGACATCGCGCTCCAGCGCCCCGATGCCGCGTTCGAGGCTGGTGAGGTGCGAGGTCAACCGGCGCTCCAGATCCTGAAGCATGTTGAGGGCGTAGCCGTCCATTTCTTCGCGCATCTTGCCGATCTCATCCTCGGCCTTGGCCAAAAGCTGCTCGGCCCGAGTCTGGGCCTGCCTGACGATTTCCTCGTCTCGAAGCATGGCTTCGGCCTGCTCGCGTGCCCGGGCGACGATCTGTTCGGCTTCCAGTTGCGCGGATTGAGGAATCTGGTCTCGCTCGCGCATAACCCGACGGGCCTCGCGAATCTCCTCGGGAATGCTTATGCGCATCTGGTCGATGATGGAAAGGACGTCATGTTCGTTGACGAGCACTTTCCGCATCATCGGGACCCGCTGGCCGGCCTCCAGCAGCGCCTCCAGCCGTTCGATCAAGTTAACGAGGTCGATGGCGCACTACTCCAGCTAGCTTGAACCCTGTTCCACGTCGGTCAGTTTAGCGTGCAATGCCGCGGCTACGTTAGGCGGGACCCAATCGCTCACATCCTGGCCGTGGGCAGCGATTTCACGAATCATGCTCGAGCTGACGAAAGTGTGGTCGGAAGAGGTAACGAGGCAGACGGTTTCAATTTCGGGATCGATGCGGCGGTTCATCGAGGCGAGGGCAAATTCGTGCTCGAAATCTGAGAGCGCCCGCAGGCCGCGAACCATGACTCCGGCACCGATCTGGCGGGCGAAGGCGGCGGTGAGGCCGTCGTATCTGACTGCGGTGACGCCAAGGATTCCGGCTACGGCTATCTCCATCATCTCTAGACGCTCAGCGGCGGAAAACATGATCTGCTTCCCCGGGTTGTCATGCACACCCACGACCACCTCGTCAAAAACGTTGGCGGCTCGTTTAATTATGTCAAAATGGCCGTTGGTCACCGGGTCGAACGAACCCGGGAAAAGTGCTTTCATGGGTATCCTCGTGCGCTGTCCGGTGAGTATATCAACGGGACGGGGAGTCCCATTCGTTGGTCAGCTGGTAAATGGTGAAAGCGGAGTCACCGTGGGAGCGGGTGCGGTCGAGCGCCAAGGCGGGGGGCGGGGCCGGTGGTGGGTGGCGGGAGAGGTGTTCGAGGACGAGCCGCCCGTCGGGCGCGAGGGCGCCGGGGACCAGCTCGACGATCGCGGCGGCCAGGTTGTCATCAGCGTAGGGAGGATCGGCGAGAATCAGGTCGTATTGCTCCTTGGGCTTCTTGAGGAACACCTCAACGCGCCGACGCAGCACCGTGGACTGGTCGGTGAATTCAGCGGTCCGGACGTTCGCATGAATTGTGCGGATGGCGGCGGCGGCGCTGTCGACGCAGGTGACGCGGGCCGCGCCTCGACTGAGGGCTTCGACGGCAAGGACCCCGCTGCCGGCGCAGAGGTCGAGCACGGTGAGGCCATCGACGCCGGAGAGGGAAGCGAAGATGGCCTCGCGCAAAAGCGAGGAGGTAGGGCGGGTGCCGGGTCCGGGGACGGTGGCGAGGACGCGACCACGGGCGGTGCCGCCGGTTATGCGCAGTCCGTGGCGGGCGATACCAATGACCTCAGGAAAGCTCGGCGCGGCGGTCCCAGAAGCTGTCCAGGCGCTCGCGTATGAGGCGATTGTCGGCATGAAGCAGGTCGGGGTCGCGCTTGAACAGAGCAATGGCCTCGCGGCGCGAAAGTTCGAGGGTGGCGACATCGCTAAGGCTGGCGACGCGCAGTTCGGGCAGACCGCTCTGACGGGAGCCGAGGACTTCGCCGGGGCCGCGAAGCTCAAGATCGCGCTCGGCGAGAGCGAAGCCATCGGTGGTGCACGTCATGGCCAGGAGGCGCTCGTTCTCGGCGGCGTCTTCGGAGTCGCTCAGGAGCAGGCAGTAGCTCTGCATATCGCTGCGGCCGACGCGGCCACGAAATTGGTGCAACTGGGCCAGGCCGAAGCGCTCGGCGCCTTCGATCATCATGATGGTGGCATTGGGAACGTCGACGCCAACCTCAACAACCGCGGTAGTGACCAGGACGTCGAGTTCGTGTGCGCGGAAGGCGTCCATGACGGCGGTCTTGGCCTTGTTCTTGAGGCGACCGTGCAGGAGGCCAATGCGGTCGGCGAGATCGGGGAGCACCTCGGTGCCGAGGCGGGCGAATTCGGCC